>JAAZBY010000436.1 GCA_012513595.1 Chloroflexota bacterium | reverse complement strand
TTCGCTCCCGGGTATGCCGACGTACTGGATGCGCTCGCCCTGGTTGAGGGGGTCGAACACCAAGACGACAAAGCCGCTGGCCACCAGGTGCTGCGGGAACTCTTGGTTATAGTCCATCCCCTTGCCGGGCAGGCTGTGCCCGCAGGAGCCGAGCACGCCGGGCGCCGCGCCCTGCAGGCCGTCCGGGATGTAGAGCGCCCCCGTCACCCAGCAGCCCGGTCGGCTCTCCAGGATCACCTTCTCGATTCGGTACCCCGCCCTCTGGACGTGCCCCGTGACCCTGGCGTGTAGCGGGGTACGCCTGGGGAAGGGGCCGAACGACGAGGCGATCTTTTCCCGCACCTCGCGCTGGTAGGCCAGGGCCTCCGCCTTGGTCGTCACGGCGCGCAGGCGTTCCTGCCTCTCTGCCCGCATCGCGCGCAGGCTGTCCACCACGTGGTCGATCACCATGTGTCCGTAACCGCTTCGCATCGTGCGCCTCCCTATATCGCCATTCGTCATCGACAGGGCCGGGCCTCCCGCCGGCGCGCGTCACGCTCGGGCCTGATGAGGCCTGGGCGTGCGGCGCCGGCGGCGCCCGCGCCAGCCGGCAGCGCCTGTGGAAGAGGAAGGTTCAGGCAGGGGTGTGAGAGAGTACCGTGGGGGGGATGTGGCACGGGGCGCAGCCGGCGGCCGGCCACGCCCCCTCGCCCTGCGCGGGCGCAACGCCCCCGCAGGGTCCGCCCGCGCCCGCTCAGGCCGGGGCGGCCAGGCTCTGCAGTCGCAACTCCTCCGCCCGGTGGCAGGCCACCAGGTGCCCCGGGCGCACCTCGCGCATCTCCGGCCCTTCGACTGCGCAGCGCTCCTGCGCGTACCGGCAGCGCGGGTGAAAGTAGCACCCCGAGGGAGGGTTGGCCGGGTTGGCCACGTCCCCCTCCAGTAGAATCCTCTTGTGCCGCGCCCGCGGATCGGGCCGCGGTACCGCCGACATCAGCGCCTCGGTGTACGGGTGCAGGGGCTGCTCGAACAGCTCGCGCGTCTCGGTCAGCTCCACCATCTTGCCCACGTACATCACCGCCACCCGGTTGGAGATGTGCTGGACGACCGAAAGATCGTGAGAGATGAACAGGTAGGTCAGGTGCAGGCGGTCCTGCAGCTCTTTGAGGATGTTCAGCACCTGCGCCTGGATGGAGACGTCCAGCGCCGAGACCGGCTCATCGCAGATGATCATGCGTGGCTCCAGGGCCAGCGCCCGGGCCACCCCGATGCGCTGCCGCTGCCCCCCCGAAAAGGCGTGCGGATAGCGGCGCAGGTGCTGGGCCTGCAGCCCCACCGCCTTGAGCAGGCTCACCACGCGGTCCTCCAGCTCCCGCCCCTGGGCTACCTTGTGGATCAGGAGCGGCTCGGCCACGATGTCGTACACGCTCATGCGCGGGTCCAGGCTCGAGTAGGGGTCCTGAAAGATGATCTGGATGTTGCGCCGGTAGGCCTTGAGGCCGTCGGCATCCAGCGAGCGCACCTGCAGGACGTTGCCCGCACCGTCGTTGTACAGGATCTCGCCGCTGGTCGGCTCGATGAGGCGGTTCAGGCAGCGCCCCGTGGTCGTCTTGCCGCAGCCCGATTCCCCCACCAGCCCCAGCGTCTCGCCCGGCTGGATGGCAAAGCTCACGCCGTCCACCGCCCGCACGTGCCCCACCGTGCGCTTGAACAGCCCCTTGCGGATGGGAAAGAGCTTCTGCAGGTCGTGGACCTCCATCAGCGGCCCGTTCTGCGCCGTGCTCCCTGCGCCCATCACTGCTCCCTCCCCGCTGCATATAGGTGACACAGCACGTCGTGCCCAGGACCGACCGACACCAGCGGCGGGCTGACCTTGTTGCAGAGCCCGGGGATGCGGCTCGG
This sequence comes from Chloroflexota bacterium, assembly GCA_012513595.1. The sequence goes on along the minus strand of JAAZBY010000436.1, from coordinate 425 downwards.
GCAGCGCGGCCCGAACGGGCAGCCCACCGGAACCGCGTCCGGCTCGGGCACCACGCCGCGGATCGGCACCAGCCGCTCCTGGCTGCCGATCTTGGGCACCGAGTTCAGCAGGCCGCGGGTGTACGGTTGGGAAGGGGCATAGAACAGCGTATCGACATCGGCGCGTTCCACGATCTTGCCCAGGTACATGACCACCACATCGTCGGCCACCTCGGCGATGACCCCGAGGTTGTGGGTGATGTGCATGATGGCCATGCCGTACTCGGCCTGCAGGTGCTCCATCAGGTCCAGGATGGTCGCCGCCGTGGTCACGTCCAGCGCCGTGGTCGGCTCATCGGCGATCAGCAGGCTGGGCCGGCACGACAGCGCCGTGGCGATCATGGCGCGCTGCATCATGCCGCCCGAGAGCTGGTGCGGGTACGAGT
>JAAZBY010000003.1 GCA_012513595.1 Chloroflexota bacterium | reverse complement strand
GCCTCGCGGAGGGCGGCGGAGTTGGCCCAGGCGGCGTGGCCGCTCTTGGTCACCAGGTAGACGGGGTGGTCGGGGGCGACGGCGTCGAGGTCGGCGGCCGCCGGGAAGGCCCCGCCCCAGACGTTATGGTTCCAGCCGCGGCCGGTGATCCAGGATCCTGCGGGTGCCTGGCGGGCGCGCTGGGCGACGCGCTCGAGCGCCTCGGCGAGGGTGGCCGTCTCGACCGGCACCTGGGCCAGCGAGAGGCCGTAGCCGCCCAGGTGCAGGTGGGCGTCGGTGAGGCCGGGGAGCACACAGCGGCCGCGCAGGTCGATGGCCTCCGCATCGGGCAGGGCGGCGCGGGCGCCGGCGTCCGAGCCGACGTAGAGGAGGCGGCCGTCGCGGGCGGCCAGGCCGCGGGCGCGCGGGAGCGCCGGGTTGCCGGTGTAGATGGCGGCGTTCAGCAGGAGCAGTTCGCTGGGCATGGGGCCTCCTTGGGGCCTAGAGCGGTTCTGGGACGGCCTCGAGCAGCACGCCGTCGGCGCGCAGGCGGCCCTGCAGGGCGGCGACGTCGAGGGCGCGGGGGGCCTGGCCCGCGGCCACCGCCAGGGCCGCCGCCGTGCCGGCCGCCTGCCCGCAGATCATGCAGCAGACGGTGTTGCGGGTGCTGTTGTGGGCCACCAGTTCAACGGTCATCATGCGCCCGGCCATGAGCAGGTTGTCGACCCCCTGCGGCAAGAGGGCGCGGTAGGGGATCTGGTAATACCCCGCGTCGCGGACGAAATGGTGCGGGTTGTCAATAAAGGAGAAGCAGGCCACCGCGTCATCAAAGCGGCGTGCGGAGGTGCAGTCCTCCTGAGTGATGTCGTACTCGGCGCGGATGGCGCGCGCGCGGCGCTGGCCGGCTGCCGGGGCGGCGCCGGCCGGGTAGCAGCCCTCGCAGCCGGCCAGGTGCCGGCGGAACATGTCGGCCACGGCGAGCATCCGCTCGCGCAGGTCGGTCTCGGCGGCGGAGAGGGCGTCGGGGTCGAGGCCGTCGTTGGGGCCATAGTTTACGCAGTTGCAGTAGGTGATCTCACGCGGGCGCACCGAGGAAGAGAGGAAGCCGCCGAGCGGCCCCTCGATGCCCTGCTCGCGGAGGCGGCGGACGTCGATCCCCAGGCGCACCAGGTCAGGCTGGGCGGTGTGCGGCTTGACGGCGTGGGCCAGCTGGCGGATGGCGCCGCGGCGCTCGAGGTCGGCCTCGAGGGCCTGCAGGTCGACGTTGCAGAGGCGGAAGGTAAAGCCGGCCGAGTAGGCGCCGGGGTCGCCGGCGGCAAAGTGGACGGCGGGGGCGCCGGCCCAGGCGGCCAGGTCGCCGTCGCCGGTGCAGTCGATGTACTGGCGGGCGCGGATCAGGCTGCGGCCGGCCTTGTTCCAGACGAGCAGGCCATCGATGGCGGCATCCCCGGGGATGAGGCCCTCGACGACGGTGTGCAGGAGGAGGTGGACGCCCGCCTCCAGGCAGGCGCGGGCGGCGGCGGCGCGAAAGACCTCCGGGTCGACCGGGGTGAGCATGGAGACGAAATCAGCGCCGCGCTCGAGGGGGACGTGCCCCAGGCCGCCGCCCAGGGCGCGGACGCGGTCGACCAGTTCCTGGGGGATGCCGCGCACGGTGCGGGTGCGCTCGGCGCCGGGCGTGGCGCCGTAGATGTTGTAGAAGGTATGCAGGCCGGTGGCCCCGCTGACGCCGATGCCGCCCAGGGCGCCGCTCCGTTCGATGAGGATGGTGCGGGCGCCGCTGCGCGCCGCGGCCAGGGCGGCGGTCAGGCCGGCCAAGCCGCCGCCGGCCACCAGGACGTCGAAAGTTGGGTAGCGGGTCTCACTGATGGCAGGGGAGAGCATGGCAAACCTCCGGGTTGGTGCAGGGCGGCGGGCGGCCGATGGGGCCATTGTAGACGAGGCGCCGTGCGGCCACAACGGGGCGGGGGAGGGGCGGGCGCGCCGCGCGGCCGGCCGGCGGGGTGGGGTTTGACCGGACGGCGCCGACCGGGTATGCTGTAAAGTGGGTGGGGTTCCACCACGCTCACATCCCCACCCGAGTGCACGTCAGGACACGATGGAGGGTTATCATGGCCCAATTGGGTACTCTGGAGCTCGTCCTCATCCTCGCGATTGGTCTCCTGTTGTTTGGCGTCGGCAAGCTGCCCGAGGTAGGCGGGGCGCTGGGCAAGGGGATCAAGGACTTTCGCAAGGCGATGCAGGAAGATCCGGCGGAGGACGAGACGACGTAGGGCGGGGCTCCGCGCGGGGTCGCGTCGATGGGTAGGTACGCCGGGTCGGGCCTTCTGCGGGAGGCTCGGCCCGGCGTTTGGGTGGGGGGGGAGAAGGAAGAAGGAAGGAGGAAGAGAGACAGGATTCACAGGATGGACAGGATGGGGGCGTGGCCGGAAGGTGGCCGCGGGGCGGCTTACCCCGCGGGCGCCCGTGCGGACGCGGCGAGCCCCGCGCCGGCACGTGCGGGGCGGCACGCCTGCCGTGGGATGGCGACCCAAGGGTTGTCATTCCGGCCGGAGGACCGGCTGCTGCGCTAGGGACGACAAGGCGCGAGGCCTGCCGCGGCCGCCCGGGCGGGGCTCCCCCCG
>JAAZBY010000704.1 GCA_012513595.1 Chloroflexota bacterium | reverse complement strand
ATGTCGGTGATGAGGGCTTCGGTGGTCAGGATCATGGCCGCGATGGAGGCCGCGTTCTCGATCGCCGAACGCGTCACCTTGGTCGGATCGATGATCCCCAGGGTGTACATGTTCCCAAACTGGTCCCCGATGATGTCGTAGCCCAGCTGCGGATCGTTGGCCTCCGCCTGCCGCCGCTTCACCTCGGCCTGGTACACCGCCCCGTCCAGACCGGCGTTCTCAAAGATCCCCCGCATCGGCATCTCGAGCGCCTTGCGCAGGATGTTCGCCCCGGTCTTCTCGTCGGCCAGCTCCAGGTTCACCTCGTCCAGCGCCGGAATGGCGTTCACCAAGGCCACCCCACCACCGGCCACCACCCCTTCCTCCACCGCCGCGCGCGCGGCAGACAGGGCGTCCTCCACCCGGTGCTTCTTTTCCTTCAGCTCCGTCTCCGTCGCCGCCCCCACCCGGATGATCGCTACCCCGCCGGCCAGCTTGGCCAAGCGCTCCTGCAGCTTCTCCCGGTCATAGTCGGAGGTCGTCGCCTCGATCTCCTGCTTGATCTGCTCGATCCGCCCGCGGATCTGCACCTCGTCACCCTTGCCCTCGATGACGGTCGTCTCGTCCTTGGAGGCCACCACCCGGCGCGCCTCGCCCAGATCCGACAGCTGCGTCGTCTCCAGCTTGCGCCCCATCTCCTCGGTGATCACCTGCGCACCCGTCAGCGTGGCGATGTCCTGCAGCATGGCCTTGCGACGGTCCCCAAAGGCCGGCGCCTTCACCGCCACCACGTTCATCACCCCGCGCAGCTTGTTCAACACCAGGGTGGCCAGCGCCTCCCCCTCGACGTCCTCCGCCACGATGAACAGGTTGCGACGCCCGCCCTGCACCATCTTTTCCAGCACCGGCACCAGGTCGCTCGCCGCCGAGATCTTTTTGTCATACACCAGCACGTAGGCGTCCTCGACCACCGCCTCCCCAGTGTCCGGGTTGGTGATGAAATAGGCCGAGATGTAGCCCCTGTCGAACTGCATCCCCTCGACGTACTCGGTCTCGAAGGCCAGACCCTTCGACTCTTCCACCGTGATGACGCCGTCCTTGCCCACGCGGTCCATCACGTCGGCGATCAGCTCACCGATCTCGCGGTCCGCCGCCGAGATCGCCGCCACGTGCGAGATGTCGTCCCGCGTCGAGACGTCGCGCGCCCCCGCCTTCAGCCGGGCCACCACCGCCGCCGTCCCCGCCTCGATCCCCCGCTTCAGGAGCATCGGGTTGGCCCCCGCGGCCACGTTCTTCATCCCCTCGCTCACGATCGCCTGCGCCAGCACCGTCGCCGTCGTCGTGCCGTCCCCGGCCACGTCGTTCGTCTTGGTGGCCGCTTCCTTCAGCAGCTGGGCGCCCATGTTCTCGTAGGGGTCCTCGAGCTCGATCTCCTTGGCCACCGTCACGCCGTCATGCGTGATCGTCGGCGCGCCCCACTTCTTGTCCAACGCCACGTTGCGCCCCTTGGGGCCCAGCGTCGAGGCCACCGCCTCCGCCAACTTGTCCAGCCCCGCCTTGAGCGAGCGACGGGCTTCGTCCGAAAACTGCAACTGCTTGGCCATGAT
>JAAZBY010000435.1 GCA_012513595.1 Chloroflexota bacterium | reverse complement strand
GAGCCCGCCACGCTGGCGCTCTACCGGGCCATCTGCGAGGGGTCACTGCAGCCGCCCAAGGCGATCGAGGCGGGCGGGCGACCGGGATGAGCGCCTCCCTCGGCCCCTGCGCGCCCGGCCAGAGGCGTGCGGAGGCCCGCCCCCTACTCGCCGGCGCGGAACTCTACCTGGCCGAACAGCCCCCAGGCCTTGACGACGTACTCGGGCGTAAAGGTCGCGTCCGTCCGGCGGAAGGAGCGCCAGTCGGTCCACGGCTCGCGGCCGGCCGCCAGGTGCAGCGGGCCGAGCATATTCCGCGGCGATGAGAGCACCTCGATCCCCACGTCGTTATGGCCGGGGCGCAGGTGGGCCGTCACATCCAGCCCGTTGGCCGACTTCCAGGGGATATGCCCGGCCAGCGCCCCGTTCACGTGGACGACCACGTGGGTGGCGTGGTGCTCACCGAGGTAGACGCGCACGGGCCCGGCGGCCGGGTCATACTGGAGCGCGCCGTGGTAGGTGATGCTGCCGGCATAGTGCAGGTAGCCCTGGCTCGTCCAGTCTCCAAAGCGGAGGCGGGCCGGCTCCGCGATGAGGTGCCGATCGGGCCCCACGCCAAAGTCGCCCAGCAGGAAGCAGTCCTCGAGCTCCATGCTGTTCGTGTAGGGGGTGGCCAGCTCCAGGACGTTGCGGCCCGCGCGCAGGCCCGGCAGGGGGATCTGGTGGAAGGCCCGGTCCAGATACCAGCCCACCACTTCGTTGGGCACGGCGTGCCCGTTCAGGCGGATGGCCCGGAACCACGCGGAGCCCTCCAGGAGGAGGTACACGCCGCCCGAGGGGACCACGTCGACGTCGAAGGTGAAGCGCAGTTCGAGCGGGGCGCCGTCCTGGGGGTGGGGCGCCAGCGCCCACTTGTAGCGCTGCGGCAGGCCGTTGTAGTAGTTGGGGCGCATGCCAAGCGCCCCGCGCACCGCGTCCTGGGCCCGCCAGACCTCCATCTCGGCGGACCAGGCCCCCTCCCCCAGCCGGTAGGAGCAAAAGTCCAGCGTCAGGACGTTCGGGTCGTTGCGCGTGTAGGCGCAGACGGGGCCCAGGTACTGCGCCGGGCGGGCCCGGTCAAACAGGGGCACCTCGCGCGGCGGCGCGGGCACCCAGGCGAGCGGGGCCTGGGTTTCGTCGATCACATAGATGGCCGAGCCGGCCGGCTCCAGCCGCGCGGTAAAGTGGAGCAGGCCGTCCCGCTCGACGGCGGGGAGGGCCCGCACTGCGCCGGCCAGGGGGTCCCACTCCTCCAGCCGGCCGGCGCCCTGCAGGGCCACCTCCAGGTCGTAGCCGCTGTGGCGGTCGGTGTTGACGATAAAGTAGGCATGGCCCGCCTCCAGGCGGCGCTGCATGGCCAGCACCGCGGCCGCCTCCTGCCCCTCCGGGGTACGCAGGCTCACGCGGCGCTCCAGCCGCGCCTCCAGCGCGGCCTGCAGGCCGGCCTTGCCGGGGATGACCAGGGCGTTGGCGTGCGCCCAGAGGGCCGCCAACCGCTCGTCGGGCGCGCCGGCCACCATGGTCGGCAGCGGCTCCACGGCCAGCACCGTCCCGCCGGCCTCGAGCAGGTCCTCCAGGAGGGAGAGCGTCTCGGGCAGGAGGGTGCGCACGTCGGGCGGGACGACCACCAGCCGGTAGTGCGCCTCCCCGACGATCAGCGCGTCCCCCTCGACGCGGGCCAGGTCGGCCATGATCAGCTCGTCGCCGAAATCCCAGTCATAGTGGGTCGCCAAGAGCGCCCGGGCGAAGGCGTTCAGCGCCTCGCCGTAGGCGTTGGTGCGGGCCATGCTCGCGGCGCTCTCGCCGAGCAGCGTCCAGCCGGTGGAGACGGGGTGCAGCACCAGCACGTCGCGCACGGCCTGCCCCGCGGTGGTGACGCGCCCCACCCGGGCGAAATAGTCCTCCACCACGGCGTTGTGCTTCCACCAGGTGTTCTGGTACGAGAAAGCGGGCGGGAAATCGCGCTTGCGGCAGCCGCGGATCGAGTAGAGGGCCAGGTGCTGGCTGCGCAGGTTGACGCCCAGAGCGTACTGCCAGTCTCCCACCCACTTTTGCCCCTCAAAGTCGAACTCCCAGGAGGTGCAGCCGTACGTCTCTGATAGGACCCTCTGGCGCCCGCACTGGTTGGCCACGCTGGTGCACTGCTTGATGGTAAGGTTCTCGTGGGTCTGCTCGGTGAGCATGTCAATCCCGGGGACGTGCTGGTAGCGGTAGTGCGGCATCATGGCCCCGCCCCGCTGGATGGCGTAGCCCAGTTCGTTCTCCAGCAGGTAATGGCCGGTGAAGGCCAGGCCGTGCGCCTCACACCACTCGCCGGCCTGCCGGGAGTAGGCCTCCACAAAGCGCTCGGTGACGGTGTGCCAGTAGTCATGGCGGGATCTGGCCGCCCCCAGCCCCTCGTAAAAGAGCCAGGGGAGGGCGTCGAGCAGGTCATACCCGCGGCGCTCCTGGAAGTAGGCGGGCAGGCCGTCCGTCCAGGGCAGCGCCGGCCGGCCGGAGCGCACCTCGGCGGCCAAGATGTTGGGCTCATCGGTAAAGATGCCGGGCACCGCCTTGCCGAAATCCTCCCCCACCTCGCGGGCGTAGGCCTCGTAGGTGATGTCGATAAAGGCCGCCACCGCCTCGGGGTTGAGGTTGTCGGCGTAGGCATCGTCGTTGAACCACTCCAGCGGGCCAGAGACCTCCCTGCGAAAGATGAGGTAGGCCTCCCCCTCGCCCAGGGGCGGCGGAGACTCGGGCGCGGCCCGGCGCGGGTCAACCAGGGCGTCGCCGTCGGGGCGGGCGACGTAGACGGCCAGCACGTCGTCGAGGTGTTCGGGGGGCCGGTCGGCCCGCTCACAGGTGAGCACCTTTTGGCGGAAGGCGTCCCCGCCGCGCGCCGGCACCAGCCCGCCGGCGGCGCCGGAGGGCCAGCGGTCCTCGTCGTAGAGCCAGGCGCCCATCCCCTCCTCGCGGGCGGCGCGCACCGCCTCACGGATGCAGGCGAGCCACTCGGGGCCCATGTAGACCGTCTCCAGCCCGTCGCGCGAGTGCATGAAAAAGCCGCCCATCCCGTGCGCCTTCATGTCGCGCACCTGGCGGGCGATCTCGGCGGGGTCCAGCCGGTCATTCCATGACCAGAAGGGTGCCCCGCGGTAGGCGGCCGGCGGGTTGGCGAACTCGTCGCGCAGAGTGTTCGTGGTCTGCCTCCCACGGGGCGGGAGCGCGGCGGCGCCCTCAGGGCGCGTAGAGCCAGCAGCGGACCAGCCGGCCGTCCACCCGGACGTTCTCCGGCTCCTCGCGTTTGCAGCGCTCCATCACCTGCGGGCAGCGCCCGGCAAAGCGGCAGCCGGCCCGCAGGTACTCTTCGGCCTCGAGCACGGCCAGGTCCGTGCGCCCCTCCCACTTCTTGTCGGGGTCAGCCTCGGGCACCGACTGCTTCAGGAGGCGGGTGTAGGGGTGCAGGGGGTTGCCGAGGACGCCCTCCACCGGGCCGGCCTCGACGATCCAGCCGCGCAACATGATCGACAGGCGGTCGGCCGCATAGTAGGCGGTGGCCAGGTCGTGGGTGATATAGATGACGCTGACGCCCTTGTACCGCTTGAGCTCCTTCAGCAGGTTGACGACCGACATGCGCAGCGAGGCGTCCAACATCGAGACCGGCTCATCGGCCACCAGGAGCGAGGGATTGGTGATCAGCGCCCGGGCGATCGAGACGCGCTGCAGCTGGCCGCCGGAGAGCTCGCTCGGGTAGCGCCCGCCGATCTCCTTGAGCGACAGCCCCACCGCCGTCAGCGCCCCCTCGACGGCCTCGCCGGCGTCCTGGCGGCGCTCGACGCGGTAGTGGTGCGCGGTGGCCAGGAGGTAACGCTCCACCTTGCGCAGGGGGCTAAAGGTGGCGTAGGGGTCCTGGAAGACGGGCTGCACCTGGCGCATGAACCAGGAGCGCTTGTCGCGCCGGGTCAGCCGGGCCACGTCGCGCCCGCGGAAGACGATGCTCCCCGCCGTGGGGGGCACCAGCCCCAGCACCATGCGGGCCAGGGTGGTCTTGCCGCTGCCGGATTCGCCGGCCAGGGCGAATATCTCGCAGGCGTCGGCCGGCATGGTGAAATGGGCCCCGTCGACGGCGGCAAAGCGCGATACCGCCAGCCCCCGCCGGATGGCGTAGACCTTGGTCAGCCCCGCGACGGCCAGCAGGTTCGTGTCGGCGCGCTCGTTCATGGGCTCTCTCTACCAACGAGGAAACAGGCCACGCGATGGTCCTCCCTTGCGGCCAGCAGTTCCGGCGTCGACTGGGTGCAGATCTCCATGGCATACGGGCACCGCGGATGGAAGCGGCACCCCGGCGGGACGGCGTCGAGGGCCGGGGGCGTCCCGGGGATGCTGACCCGCTCGGAGCGGTCGTCCAGCGCGGGGAGCGAGCGGATCAGGAACTGGGTGTAGGGGTGCAGGGGCTGCTTGAAGATGGCCCGGGTGGGCGCCTCCTCGATCAGCATGCCGGCGTAGAGGACGGCGGTGCGGTCATCCAGGTTGGCGTGCACGCCCATGTCGTGCGTGACGATGACGAGGGTGTTCCGCTCCCGCTGCTGCACGTCTTTGAGCAGCTGGATCACCCCGCGCTGCACGACCACGTCGAGCGCCGTGGTCGGCTCATCCGCAAAGACGATGCGCGGGCGCAGGATGGTGGCCAGCGCCACGGTCACCCGCTGCCGCATACCGCCGGAGAGCTGGTGCGGGTAGGCATCCAGCACCTTGGCGGAGAGGCCCAGGTCGCGCACGTAGGAATGCACCAGGTCGTCCGCCTCGCGGCGGCCCATCTTGCGGTGGGCGGCCACAAAGTCCCCGAAGGTGTGGCGGATGCGGCGCACCGGGTTCAGCACGTGCATGGAGCCCTGGGGGATGTACGACGCCTCGCGCCAGCGCATCGCGTCGCGCTCCTCTTCGGGCATGGTCAGGACGTCGACGAACTGGCCATCGTGGGCGTACCAGACCTGCCCGTCGAGCACCGTCAGCGGCGGCACGACGATCCCCAGCATCACCTTGAGCAGGGTAGACTTGCCACAGCCCGATTCCCCGGCAATGCCGAACACTTCGTTCTCACGCACCTCGAGCGAGACGCCGTCCACCGCCCGCACCGTCCGGCGGACGCCATAGGCATCGGTGCGATAGTAGGCCCGCAGGCCGCTGACCTCTACGACGGCTGCCACCCGTTCACTCTCCTCTTCCGGCCGCCTGCTTGGCCATCTGGCGGGTGCGTGGGTCCAGGTATTCCGTAAAAGACGTGGAAAGAAGGTAGAAGGCGACGACGATGAGGACCGAGGCCAGGATCGGGCCGGCCAGCCACCAGAAGCGGCGGGTGACCATGGCCTGGTAGTAGTTCGCCCAGTAGATCATGGTGCCGATGGTCATGGTGCCCAGGTCGCTCAGGCCCAGGATCGACAGGGTGATCTCCATGCCGATGGCCCATAAAAAGCCGGAGACCATATCGGCCAGCAGGAAGGGGACCAGGAAGGGCAGGTGCTCCTGGGCGATGATCTGGAGCGTCCCCGTGCCGCAGAACACCGCCGTCTGGGTGAACTCTTCCTCACGCAGGCTGAGGATCTGCGCCCGGTAGCGCTTGGAGGGCCAGGCCCAGTCAAGCACGCCGAGCAAGAGGGCGAGCATCCCCAGGTTCAGGTGCGCCTTGACGATAAAAGAGATCAGGATCAGGAGCGGCAGCCGCGGGATGACGATGAACGTGTCAGCCAGGGACGACAGCAACCGATCGGGCGTGCCGCCCACATAGCCGGAAAAGGTCCCCAGCAGAACGGCGATGCCCCGGCCGATGACGACGGCCAGCCCGGCCACCAGCAGGCTGTTGCGGACGGCAAAGGTCAGCAGCCAAAAGACCTCCTGCCCCAGCGAGGTGGTGCCCAGAGGGTGCTCGAGCGAGGGGGGCCGGTCCTTGGGCACCACCCGCCGGTCGGCCGGGTCATAGGGAGAGACGAACGACAAGAGCACCAGGAGCAGGGCGACGCCCAGCAGGATGGCCCCGGCGCGGAACGACGCTCTCAGGCGGAACAGGTCTCGCAGTACGGCCATGGCACGCTCCCCGATGCCGAGGGGTTACCCGTAGCGAATCCGCGGGTCAAACAGGGGGTACAGCAGGTCCACCAGGAGGGCCGCCGTCGAAATCCCCACGATGGAGAACAAGGTCACCCCCAGAAGGAGGTTAAAGTCGGTCTGCACAATCGCCGTATAGAGGGTGTAGCCGATGCCCGGGTACGAAAAGACCACCTCGGTGATCAGCGCTCCCTCGAACACGGCCCCCAGAGAGAGGGCCAGGTCGGTGATCTGTGGCAGGAGCGAGTTGCGCATCACGTAAGAGCGGATGATCTTGCCCTTGGGCAGGCCGCCGATGCGGGCATAGGTCACATAGTCGCTGGCCATGATCGACCCCGTGAGCGCCTTGGCCATGATGAAGCGAAAGGCCGTGGCGATCAGCACCAAGGAGACGGCGGGCAGAAAGCCATGCTGCACGACGCTGCGGATGTACGCGACGGTAAAGCCGGCCTGCCCCCTGGCCCCGCCCACCAGCGGAAAGGCGGGGATGTAGTAGGCAAACAGGATCACTAGCACCAGGGCCAGGATGTAGTAAGGGATCGGGTAGATGACGATCAGCAGTTTGTCCAGCGCTTTGGCCCACAGGCTGCCGGAAAAGTACCCCGCCAGGGTGCCCAGCACGACGCCCAGGCCCCAGGAGATCAGCACCGTGGTGCCCAGCAGGCCCACCGTCCAGGGCAGCGCGTTGCGGATGATGGTCGTCACCGGGGTGGGGAAGGAACCGAGGGAGGGGCCCAGGTCTCCCTGCACCAGGCGCCGCCAGAACTGCACGTACTGCTCGAACACCGTGCCCCGCAGGCCGTAAAGGTCGCGCAGGGCGGCCTCGAACTGGGCCACGGCGCGGGGGTCCATGGTCTGGACGCCGGCCAGCCGCGTCAACGACTGCTCGACCGGGTCCATGGGCAGGAGCCTGGGGATGGCAAAGGTCACCGTGATGCCGATGACGATCACGACGGCCCACTGCAACAGGCGCGGCAAGACGTACGATCTCAGGAGGGTCATGGGGTTACCTGCCCTGGGCTGCTGGGCGCCCCGCGGGCGGCGGCCGCCGCGAGGCCTGGCGCCCCGGGAGGGGCGGGCCGGCCCGCCCCTCCCCCGGGTGCGGCGGTTACTCTGTCACCTGCTCGACGTAGGGCAGGCTGAAGCGGCCGCCCATGAACCAGTAGAGCGGCTGCCGGTTGGCGTTCTCAGACGTCGGCCAGCCCTTCCAGTAGTACTCGTCCATGGTGACGAACTTTTTGAAGCTAATCGTCGTGGTCGTGTACAGGTTCTCCGTCAGGAGCTTGATGGCATCCATGCCCAGCTCGAGGACGCGCGGATCATCGGGATGGAGCGCGCCCATCTCGTCGGTGATCTCGTCCAGCCCCGGCATCACCGAGCGCAGGATGTTGTTCGAGCCGTGGCCGGCCGTCGATTCACCGATCGGCGTGTAGAAGCGGGAGTGCTTGCCCAAGAGGCCCTGCCACAGGTCGGGCGTGGCGTTGACCAGGAGGTTACCCCCGCCCCACGACGAGGTGGCGACAAAGTCGCCGGTGTTCTGCCGGGTGTAGTAGGGGTCGCGCTCGAGGGTGATGATCTCCACGTCGATGCCAAAGTCGCGGATCTGGTCCTGGAAGCCGATGGCCAGGCGGTAGACGTCCTGCTCATCGGGGGCGGCGATCATGGAGATTTTCCAGGGCGTCCCATCGGGCAGGAGCCACTTGCCGTCGGCGTTCTTGGTAAAGCCGTTGCGCAGGAGGAGCTTCTCGGCCACATCGGGCGCGTGCTTCCACCAGCCAAAGCCGAACTTGTCTCGCAGGCCGGCCGGGTCATCGGGCACGGTGTAACCCTGCTCTTTGGCCCACGCGGCGATCTGCTGCGGGACGGTGGGGTCGTAGGGCTGGAAGGTCTCGCCGTTGCCCAGGTCGAGGGTCAGGCTCTCGAGCCACGGCTCCAGGGGGATGTGGTAGATGGCCATGTGCAGGTCGGTGGCGGGGATGGGGATAGGGGTCACCCGCGTCACCCCGCCGATGTACTCGGTCTGCAGCTCGACGATGTTGAGCGCCAGGGTCAGCGCCCAGCGCACATCCTTGTTGTCGTAGGGCGGGATGGTATAGTTGAAGCCGAAGAAGCGCGCGTCGAGCTCGTTCGGGTAGGCCCAGGGGAACTCCTGGAACCAGGAGCGCGCCGTCGGGGTGGAGTCGAGCAGGGCCTTGAAGGCCTCATAGTCGACGTCCATAAAGAGGTCGAGATCATGCCGGGCCATGGCGATGATCTTGCGCTCACTGCCCCCGTAAAAGATGGAGAGGATGTACCCGGGCCCGGGCTTGCCGGTGATGATCCCCGGCGTGCTGCGCTGCCAATCCTCCCTCAGCTTGTACAGCTCCCAGTAGCCGTTGGGGTCCGAGTCCTCATAGACGTAGGCGCCGAGCGACACCGGCGGGAAAAAGTCGAACGTCTTGGGGTCTTCGGCCTTTTCCCAGACGTGCTTGGGCATGATGTACAGCGCGTTGTACCGGCAGGTGAAGAAGGCGTGGAAGCGGGGGTTGGGCTCCTTGAGGGTAAAGACCACGGTATAGTCGTCGGTCTTGGCCACGCTTTCCACATAGAGGGTCATCTCTGCCGACCAGATCATGCCGGGGTTGGCGATCAGCATATCGATCGTGTAGACGACGTCATCGGCGGTGAACTCGACCCCGTCGCTCCAGTAGACGCCCTT
>JAAZBY010000434.1 GCA_012513595.1 Chloroflexota bacterium | reverse complement strand
CTATCATTCAGCGCTCGCGGCGCACGCACACCCGTAAGCTATCACTATACTATCTGGCCCCCGTTTGTCAAATGAAGCCGATGAACGGATGGATGGCGACGAGCATCGCCGCTGGCGGGGCGCACTCGGGCCAGCCTCGAAACCGTTGACAACTCCTGACAAGACGAGTAGAATGTGATATGTAAACTACTGTCGTGCGCATTGTCTATCTCGGTGGTTACGCCATAGTGCCCGGCATAGCCCGGCACTCCCGCTGTGCTCCCCGCGGGGAGCAGGGCGTGCTCCCAACCCGCGGTGAGCGAGGACAACCATGAGCCAGAGTGGGTTGATGGCTGGCGGCGATGAGGACTTTGCCACACTGTGGGAAGCGTATGGGGACGCGTATAGCTATGCGACTCCCTCGCGCGGTGACCTGCGCGAGGGAGTCGTCCTGCAGACCCGGCCTGACCAGGTCGTGATTGACATCGGCGCCAAGCAGGAGGCCCTCGTCTCGACCCGTGAGCTGCAGGCCATGAGCCCCGAGGACCTGGGCACGCTTCAGCCGGGTGCGCCGGTGTACGTCTACATCCTCCAGCCGCCCAGTGGAGACCGCGCCCCGATTGTGTCGCTCGAAAGGGCCCGCGCCTACCAGGATTGGCTGCGCGCCGACGAGCTCCTGGCCAGTGGCGAAGTTGTCACTCTCAAGGTCACCGGATGCAACAAGGGCGGCGCTGTGTGCGATTTCGGTCGCCTGCAGGGCTTTATCCCGGCCTCGCAGATCTCCAGCCTGCCGCCGCGTGCCACGTCCGATGCCCACCTGGACCGCCTGACGCAGATGGTCGGGGTGGAACTACCCCTCAAGGTCATCGAGGTGGACCGGCACCGCCGGCGGCTGATCCTGTCCGAACGCCTGGCCATTCGCGAGTGGCGCGCTCAGCAGCGCGACAAACTCCTGGCTGAGATGCACGAGGGCCAGGTCTGCACTGGCACGGTGAGTAATCTGTGCGACTTTGGCGCCTTTGTGGACGTCGGCGGGATGGACGGCCTGGTGCACGTCTCAGAGATTGCCTGGCAGAGGATCGCACATCCCAGCCAAGTACTGCAGATCGGCCAGAGCGTGCAGGTCCAGGTGCTGCGCGTTGACCGGGAGGGCCAACGCATTGGCCTGAGCATCAAGCGCACCCAGCCCGATCCGTGGTTGGCGGTGGAAGACCGCTTCCACATCGAAGACACCGTATCGGGCGTGGTCACCCACCTGGTGCGCTTTGGCGCCTTTGTGGAGCTGGAGCCCGGCATCGAGGGCCTGGTACACCTCTCCGAGCTGGGCGAGGGCGAGGTACAGTCACCTGCTGAGGTGGTGGCGGAGGGTCAGGCCGTCCGGGTCATGATCCTGAGCATCGACATCGCCCGGCACCAAATGGGCCTCAGCATCCGCCGCGCGTCGGGCGAGCAAGCCCTGGCCCGCGCCTGAGGGGCCCGCACGAGCCAGCACTTCCGGGATCCCTGCCGCGCGCCTGCGCTGGCCCAGCCAACACGAGTCTGCCCATGGTCTGTGTCGATAGTACTCTCACTTGTGCCTTCTGCGGTCTGCAGTTCCTGGACCCGGCACAAGCCCAGCGCGAGCGTGCTCGGCTGGGCGTTCTTGTGTCCCCCGCCCTCTGCCCGGGCTGCCTGGCGCTGAAGCGGCTGGGCGCGCGACACCGCGGCACGGTTCGCTGGTTTGACGCGCGGAAGGGTTACGGCTTTATCCGTGACGAGCAGGGCAGCGAGGTGTTCGTGCATCGTTCCGCCCTGCGGCTGCCCCCCGGCGTGCGCCTGAGCCCGGGGACCGAGGTGGAGTTCGAGGTACGCGAGGACGAGCGTGGCCGCGCGGCACATCACGTGGCCCTGGCCGGCTGACGGCCAGACGGGGCATGCCGTTGCCGGTTCGTTTTGAGTATTCTCCTTTCGCTGTGCTATAATCGATCAACAAGTATCGGTCCATACTGCGGTGCGCTCAGCGGAGCCAGCCGTTATCGAGACCATGTGCAGAGGAGCCCACCCACGACTGCGCTGAGCCCATCGCTTCGCATTAGCTGGATATTCGCCTGTGGGGCCCTGTCGTCCCGCGCGCTGGGCTGGCATACCGACCACGCCCTGGCGTTGGTGGCCGCCTGGCTGGTGGCCGATGCCGCCCTGGGGTACGTGTTCCGCCAGCTACTCGGCCTCAAGGATGACGTGCCGCCCGCCCCTGCCGATGAGGCGCCCGGGTACGCCCTGCTGCGCGGCGCGGTGCGGCCCGCCCAGCGCGCTTTGGCCGTCAGCGCGCTGACCTGTAGCGGCCTGGTCCTGGCGCTGGCCACCTATGTCGGGCGAGAACCGCTCTTGGTGGCGGCCACGACGCTCTTTGTCGGCGCGCTCCTGACCCTCTTGGCGGGCCAGGATCGCGCCTTTCTGGCCCGGTCGCTCGGCGGCCTGCACGTCTGTGCCGCCTGGCTGCTCGGGCATGCGGCGCTTGCCCCGCTGGACATGGGGACGCTCGGCCTCGCCCTGGTGGTGAGCCTGGCGACCTATGCCCGTTCGCTGTTGAGCGCGCGCCCGGGCGGGGCGCGTTGGGTGCTTCGCTGGGCCTGGGCCGTCTTGCTGTTCGCCTCGATCCAGGGGCGTCAGCCCTTGGTGACGGCGGCCGTGGCGGTGGGCGCCCTCGCGGAGTTGATGAACCATGGCCTGTCTGCCGGGCGCGGCACCAGCGGGTGGGCGCACATCCAGCAACGCGTGGCCTGGCTGGCCGCCACGGCGCTGGCGGCGCTGGCTTCGACGAGATGGGGAGGCTAGGGCAGCGCGCATGATCTGGGTACCTGTGGCGCTGCTCCTGGCCGCGATGCTTTACTGGCTGTTAGTCATCACCGAGGGGACCTACCTGGGGCCACGGGTTGTGGCGCTCCTGTACGACTGGACCGCCTCGCGCTACAACGCCATCAAGCAGACCCAGTTCGTGCACGAACAGCTCTTCCTGGGCATTCCGCTCGCAGAGCGGCTGGAACCCCTCGTGCGGCCGCGCGTCCTAGACGTGGCCACCGGTACCGGACGCATCCCGCTGGCGCTCCTGGACGGCACGCTCTTCCATGGGACGGTGCTGGCCGGCGATCGCTCGCTCGGCATGCTCACAGAGGCGCAGATCGCCCACCGGGAGTGGCTCGGCCAGGCCACCTTCGTCCGGCTGGACGCTGCGGACTTGCCGATTGCCGACCGCAGCATCGACTGTGTGACCTGTCTGGAAGCGCTCGAGTTCATGTCGGACGGCCACGCTGTGCTGCGTGAGGTCTGGCGAGTGCTTCGCCCGGGTGGGGTTGCGCTCCTGACCAACCGCGTGGGCCCGCAGGCACCCTTTTTTCCGTTCCGGATCGCCCGCCGGGGCAACCTCGAGCGGCAATGTGCGGCGCTAGGCTTTGAGAACGTCGTTACGCAGCCCTGGCAGGTTGATTATGACCTGGTCTGGGCGGTAAAGCCGGAGGACCGGGTATAGCGAAGGTAACGCCGGCTGATCACTGTAAAGGACATCCCCATGAAGAAGGACCTGCTCGCGCTCGCTGACCTCAGCCCCCAGGCGCTCAACGACCTGCTGGCCCTGGCGCGCCGCCTCAAGGCCGAGTGGGCCGCCGGCGGCAACCAGCCCCTCCTGGCCGGCCGCACCCTGGCTATGGTCTTCCAGAAGCCCTCGCTGCGCACCCGCGTCTCCTTCGAGATGGGCATGCACCAGCTGGGCGGCCACGCCGTTTATCTTGGGCCGGAAGAGATCTCCCTCGGCAAACGCGAGAGCGTGGCCGACGTGGCCCGCGTCCTGAGCCGCTACGTCGACGGGATCATGGCCCGCGTGTTCGGCCACGACCTCGTGGTTCAGCTGGCCCAGTGGGCCAGCGTGCCGGTGGTCAACGGCCTCTCTGACTACTGCCATCCCTGTCAAGCGCTGGCGGACCTGCTAACCGTCCAGGAGAAGCTCGGCTACCTGGCCGGCGTGCGGCTGGCCTACGTCGGCGACGGCAACAACATGCTCAACTCGCTGCTCTACGGAGGGGCACTGGCGGGCATGGAGGTAGTGGCCGCCACCCCGGATGGCTACGCCCCCAGCGAGGCCGCGTTGGCCGGCGCGCGCGCAGTGGCCCAACAGACCGGCGCCACGTTGAGCGTGACGCGCAGCCCCGCCGAGGCCGTGGCCGGCGCCCACGTGATCTACACCGACACCTGGACCAGCATGGGCCAAGAGGCCGAGGCCGCCACGCGCCGCCGGGCCTTTGCCGGGTACCAGGTGAATGAGGCGCTGCTGGCCGCCGCCCGCCCTGACGTCGGCGTCATGCACTGCCTGCCCGACCACCGCGGCGAAGAGATCACCGACGAGGTGGCCGATGGCCCGCAGTCCTGGCTCTTTGACCAGGCCGAGAACCGCCTCCATGCGCAAAAGGCGGTCCTTGCCGACCTGCTCGCGAGGTAGCAGTCCCGTGGCCAACGTGTATTGGGTCTTGTCCAGGCTGGATCTGCTGGACGTCGTCGACATTCTGCTGGTCGCCGTCGTCATCTATGCCGTGCTGCTCCTCGTACGGGGCACGCAGGCCGTCCAGCTCTTGCGTGGCGTGATCCTGTTGGCCCTATTCGTCGCCCTCATCGGCAGCCTGGCCGGCCTCACGGCCTTCAACTGGTTGATGCGTTCCACGGGGCAGTTCCTGGCCGTGGTGGTGGCCATCGTCCTCCAGCCGGAGCTGCGGCGCGCCTTGGAACGCCTGGGGCGCGCCGGCGGCCTGGCCATCTGGTCTAGCCGCGATGTAGAACTGGACCGCCTGGTAAACGCCCTGGTGAGCGCCTGCCGGCGCCTCTCAGAGCGGCGCCACGGTGCCCTCATCGTCCTCGAGCGCGACACCGGTTTGCAGGACTATGTCGAGACGGGCGTGGAGCTGGATGCTCTAGTGGCTGACGAGTTGCTCCTGACCATCTTTTTCCCCAAGACGGCGCTCCACGACGGTGCCGTCATCGTCCGCGGCAACCGTATCGTGGCCGCCGCCTGCGTGCTGCCCCTGGCCGAGAGCCTCGTTGCTGACAGCCACCTCGGCACCCGCCACCGCGCCGCCGTCGGGATCACTGAGCAGACCGACGCCATCGCCGTGGTCGTCTCGGAAGAGACCGGCACCATCTCGATCGCCCGCAACGGCCGCATGGTCCGCCATCTGGATGAGCGCCGCCTGCGCACGCTCCTCCAGGCCATGCTGACCCCGCCGCGAGAGGGCAAGGGCAAGTCGCGTCGGCTGCTGGGCAAGAGCGGCGGCGACGATCTGCGTCGAGACAAGAGGGCTGTATGAGAAAGCTCATCAACGTCTTCGCTGCCCTCCGCGGACGCCTGTGGGACACCTTCGGCACCGCCCTCCTGGCGCTGGTGCTCTCGTTGGTGGTGTGGGTCAACGCCGTCTACCAGGACGATGCCCCCCGCCAGGACTACTTTCCGCAAGCAATCCCCATTGAGATGCTGAACACCGGGGAGGGGCTGATCGTCACCAACGCGCCGTCGCAGGAGGTGAACCTTCAGATCAAGGCCTTCCAGTCCTCCTGGAGCAGCCTCACCGCCGAGTCGTTCCGCGCCACGGTGGACCTCACCGGCCTGGCCGAAGGGCTTCACACGGTACCAGTAGAGGTGACCTGCACGAACCCGACGGTCACGATCCTTGCCATCCAGCCGGACAGTCTGTACGTCCAGATCGACCACCTAAACCGTACCGAGATGCCGGTCGAGTTGCGCCTGGAAAGCATCGAGGCCCTGCCCCTCGGCTACTCGGTGGGCACGCCGGTGTTCAGCCCCGCGACGGTGGTCGTGGAGGGGCCGGCGGGGTTGGTCAAGAACGTTCAGGTGGCGGCCGTTTCGGTCAGCGTGGCCGGGCGCCGCGAAAGCATTGACCAGAACCTGCCCGTGCGCGCGCTCGACAGCGCCGGCAAGCAGATCACGGGCGTCACGATCACGCCGGCTGCGGTGCGCACTGAACTGCGCATTGAGCAGCGCCAGAACTACCGCGAGGTAGCCGTCCTGGCGCGGACGGCCGGGCAGCCGGCCCGCGGCTACTATGTCAGCAGTATCGAGATCGACCCCGCCACCGTCACGGTGGTGGGTCCTCCGACGGTGATTGCAACCATGCCCGGGCTGGTGTCCATCAAGGGCGACGTGGACGTCTCCGGCGCCACGCGGCTTATCGCCCAGCGCGCCGAGCTGGCCTTGCCCGAGGGCGTCTCAGTGTATACCGAGGGAGACACTGACCCGCGCCAGGTTCTGGTCACCGTCGACATTGACGCCGTGATGGGCGGCGCGACGCTGGAGGTGCCGCTCAAGGCGCGCAAGCTCCGCGAGGGGTACACCGTGAGCCTGTCGGTGCCCTCGGTCGATGTGATCTTGACCGGGCCCTCCGTCGTGTTGGACGAGTTGGCCCCCGACCTAGTCGATGCCTACGTCGACCTCACCGGCCTGGAGGCGGGCGTCCATCAGCTCAAGGTCGTGGTGGAGTTGCTCGCTGCGCGCGACCCGCAGCTGGCCGACCTGGCCGTGACGAGCGTGTCCCCGGCTTTTGTCGAGGCGGACATCCGCGGCCCCAACAGCACACCCGCTGCGCCCACCAAAACCCCTTAGCCACGCTATTGTTATCCGGAGCCTACCGCGCGTGCGGGCGGCCTGCGCCCGCCGTCGTATAGAGAGAGACTCACCATGCCGAGAAAACCCGTCGTCGCCCTGGTGGGCCGCCCCAACGTGGGCAAGTCCACCCTGTTCAACCGTCTGGCCGGCCAGCGCCTGGCCATCGTCGAGGACCTACCCGGCACCACGCGTGACCGGCACTATGCCGACGTGGAGTGGGAGGGCAAGGTCTTTACCGTCGTCGACACCGGCGGCCTTGTGCTGAGCGATTCGGACGAGATCGTGTCGCGCGTCCGCGACCAGGCCCAGGCGGCCATGGACGAGGCCGACGTCATCGTCTTCCTCACCGATGTGACGGCCGGCCTGACCCCCGGGGACGAAGAGATCGCCGCCCTCCTGCGCCGTACCGACAAGGCGGTCATTGTGGCGGCCAACAAGGCCGACAACCTGACGCGCGAGATGGCCACCCACGAGTTCCACGCCCTCGGCCTAGGCGAGCCGTTGGCCGTCTCGGCCATCCGCGGCCTGAGCACCGGAGACCTTCTCGACCGCATTGTGGCGGCGCTGCCAGCCCTGCCGGACGAGGAGGACGAACCGGAGGTACTGCACATCGCCATCGTCGGGCGCCCCAACGTCGGCAAGTCCTCCCTGGTGAACCGCATGCTGGGCCAGGACCGCGTCATCGTCAGCCAGGTGCCGGTACCACGCGCGACGCCGTCGACACAGCGCTCCGCTACCACGAACAGGACATTGTGCTCATCGACACTGCCGGCATCCGCCGTCGCGGGCGCGTCCAGCAGGGGATTGAAAAGTACAGCGTCATGCGGGCCATCAAGGCGATCAGCCGCGCCGACGTCGTGCTGCTGCTCATCGACGCCACGGCGGGGATCACCGAGCAGGACGCCCACGTTGCCGGCTACATCCTGGAACAGAGCAAGAGCGTCATCGTGGTGGTGAACAAGTGGGACCTTCTCGAGAAGGACAACCACACCATGCCGCAGTTCGAGGCGGAGGCGCGGCAAGCGCTCAAGTTCATGCCCTACGTGCCGATGGTCTTTGTATCGGCGCTGACGGGGCAACGGGTGAGCACCATCCTGCCGCTAGCGCTGCGCATCGAGCAGGAACGCCGCGTGCGCCTGTCAACCTCACAGATCAACGACATCATCCGCCAGGCCACGGCGCGGCACTCTCCGCCGACTAAGTGGGGCAAGAAGCTACGTATCTAGTATGGCACGCAGGTCTCAACAGCCCCGCCAACGTTTGTGCTGTTCGTGAACGACGAGCGGCTGGTGCACTTTTCGTACCAGCGCTACCTGGAGAACCAGATCCGCTATCGCTACAAGTTCGAGGGCAGCCCCATCCGGCTGATCTTCCGCGGCCGCCAGGAGAAGGCCTAACCGCGCCGAAAACAAGAACAGGT
>JAAZBY010000433.1 GCA_012513595.1 Chloroflexota bacterium | reverse complement strand
TCGAGGTGGAGGTCGCCGAGGAACTCACCCACTATTGCTTCCCCGCCACCCAGACGCTGGTCTACACGGTGGGCAAGGAGCTCATCGAGCATAACCTCCTGCCCTCGTTCATCAGCCGTTCAACCCACCGCTTTAGCGGGGAGCAGAACAGCGGCAGCCGGGTCAACCCCATCAACTGGGCCCATGCCGTGCTGGACTGGTTCGACCGCCCGAACGAGGACCCCGCGCGCGTGGCAGCCAAGGAGACCTTTGTGAACGTCACGCTCAAGGCGCGGCGCCTGTAGGTCGCCCTGCACGGAGGAACGATGCACGCCGTCTCCAGACTCGCCCCTTCTACCGGCTTGCGGAATGCGCGATGAGCACTGCGCGTGCCGCGGCAACGCCCGGCCGAGCCGCCGGTCTGTCTCGCGCCGCAGGGTGGCTCGCCACGCGCCGGGGAGCGGTGTGGGGCGGAGCAGGGGCGCTCCTCTTGGGCGCGTTCGGACAGGCCCTTCTGGACGCCAAGGTTGCCCCCGGCGCCGCGGCGGCCGCCCTGGCGCTGGCCGCGGCGTTGTTCCTCGCCGGGCCGGGCCGCCGGGCAGCGGCAGTCGGCGCTCGGGATGAGGCGGACGTCGGCGCGGCCGCGAGGCTGCCCGGCATCCACATCGCCGTGGCGGTGGGGCTCGCGGCAGTGGCCTTTCCGCTCCTGGCGGGCAACCGCTTCAGCGTGCCGGGGACGGTACTCTGGCTGGCAGCGCTCGGGTTACTGGGCGCGGCGGCGTTGCCGGCCGGCGCCAGGAAGTGGGGCGCGTGGCGCCACTTCCTGCGCAGGGCGAGCGCTGCCAGGGGCCTGTACCTCTCCTGGAGCGCTATCGCCCTGCTCGCGTTCCTCGCCGTGGGAGCCCTTTTCCGCTTCCACCTCCTGGCCGAGATCCCCCGGGAGGTGGGGCCGGACGTTCCCCACGTGTACGAGAACATCCGCACCATCCTGTCTGGCGAGTACCCTGTCTTCTTTCCCTCGCACCCGGGCCGGGAGGGACTGTTCTTTTACCTCGCCGCGCCGTTGGCGCGCCTGTTTGGCGCGAGCCACACGACGATCAAGGCCGCCTCGGCGCTCGTGGGGCTGGCCTCCATCCCGCTCCTGTACCTCCTCGGCCGAGAACTGTACGGGCGCGGCGTGGGACTGGCCGCCGCAGGGCTCTTGAGCATCAGCCACTGGCACATCATCTGCAGCCGCTCGGGGCTGCGGGCCGGCACCCTGTTGCCGCTCATGATGCTGGCCTGGTTGTGGCTGGTACGCGGTCTGCGCCGGGGCCGGCGCTGGGAGTTCTATCTCGCCGGGCTGGCCCTGGGGCTGGGGATGTACACCTACAACGCCTTTGCCGCAGTGCCCCTGGCCGGCGCCGCGATGCTGGCCTGGGAAGCCCTCGCCGGGCGGGGCCGCCGCCTGTGGGCGCAGCGAGCCAACCTGGCGCTGGCCGGCATCGTGGCTCTGGTGGTGTTCGTGCCCCTGGGGCGCTATGCCTACGACGAGCCGGGCAT
>JAAZBY010000432.1 GCA_012513595.1 Chloroflexota bacterium | reverse complement strand
GGCCGGATCGGGCCATCCCGCCGAAGATATGGGTCAGTCCCTGGTGGACTATACCGATCCCACTACCCGGGTGGCTGACGAGATCAATGTCTCTGGCCCCTATGCGACCGCCCTGGCGGCCTACGCCGTCAAGACGGGCAGCAACGACAGCTATACGGTGGCCCTCTCGGCGATCGAGCCTACGGCCGGCGTGCTCGTGCGTTACGTGGTCAGCGGCCCGGGCGGCCCCGGCGATCTGGTGGCCACCGGCGTGCTGGAGCCCGGCGTGTCCGTCCCCATGCTGATCGAGGACGGCCAGACGATCACTTTTGTGGCCACCAACAGCGCGCCAAGCGCCGGCTATGTGACCGCCGTGATCGATGTACAGCAGGGTGAAACGTCTTTTGAGCACAGCCGCCTGGCCCCGATGTACAACAAGGATTATGAGGCTCAGGTCACCTTTTCCTTACAGAGCTCGCACCCCTTTGTGGTGGTGGAGGAACTCATGTCGCCCAACGGCGAGACCTGGAGGCTGCACGTGCGCCTGCTGGCGCCGGTCAGCGAGGCCAAGCCCGCGACCTTTGTCGCCCAGGTCGATGTGACCGGCCTGGCCTTTGCCGATCCCGACGACGGTGTCGGCCGCACGCCCTTTGTCCAGGAGGCTTATTGGTACGTCCCAGACCAGGTGGCGGCCAACGAGGTCACTGTCACCACCACGGGTCTGGATGGGGAGACGACCCGGCTGAGCTATGAGGTGACGCTGGCCTACACCAATGCGGATGGCGACACGTACCAGACCGGCGGCGCCATGCCGGTGAGCGTGCTTATTGATCATTAGGCTCGGATCTGGGCGGAGCCACTGCTGCGCGCCAGCCCAGGGGAGGAAACGGATTATGGACCCGATCGAGAAAGCGACGCAGAGCCAGATCGCCAACCTGCAGCAGCGCTCGGGCAAGACGCTGGAGGAACTGTTCGGCATCATCCGTGAGAGCGGCCTGAGCAAGCATGGCCAGATCCGGGACATGCTCAAGACGACCCTGGGCATGGGGCATGGCGATGCCAACACGCTGACGCACCTGTATCTGGCGCAGGCGGCACCCGCCGCCGCGCCCCAGTCCGGGGCTGAGGACCCGCTGGATGCGATCTACACCGGAACAAAGGCTGCGCTGCGCCCGATCCACGAGGCGCTCATGGCGCAGATCGCGCAGTTCGGCCCCTTCGATGTGGCCCCCAAAAAGGCCAACGTCAGCCTGCGCCGTCGGCGCCAGTTCGCCATGCTGGGGCCCGGCACGCGGGGGCGCTTTGAGGTGGGCCTCAATATCGCCGCACTGGAAGGCAGCGAGCGCCTGGTGGCCCAATCGCCCGGCGGCATGTGCCAGTACAAGGTGTTCCTGACCTCGCCCGACGAGGCGGACGCTGAGCTTGTCGGCTGGCTGCGCGCGGCGTATGAGGCCGCGGGCTGAACCCGCGCAGAACCTATACCCCGTCCTGACAGTCTGCTCACCCGGGGCAGCGGGCCGCGCGCCCGTAGTCCCGGGTTTCTCCTTCAGCCCAGACCTCAAACTCAGGGCGCGCTGTCGTTCCGCCTGTCGTATAATGGGCACAACTGGCCATGCCCAAACGCAAGGGGGTACAGCGATGACCGATGCCATCCTGGTGCGCGGCGCCCGCCTGCACAACCTCCAGAACATCACCCTGTCCATCCCCCGGAACCGGCTGGTAGTGTTCACCGGCGTCTCCGGCTCGGGCAAGTCGACGATGGCCATCGACACCCTGCACGCCGAGGGCCAGCGGCTGTATATGGAGTCGCTGGGCATGGTGTCCTATGTGGCCAAGCCGCCCGCAGACGCCATCGAGGGTCTGTCGCCCTCTATAAGTGTGGGTCAGGGGCTGGCGAATCGCTCGCCGCGTTCCACCGTGGGCACCGCCACGGACGTCTATACCTATCTGCGCGTGCTGTACGCTCGGGCTGGTCACCGCCCCTGCCCGCGCTGCGGCGGCGATGTGCCGCCCGGCCACGAGGTAGAGACGAGCATCTCGTGGGATGATGCGCGCGACGCATCGGGCGACGGTCTCTTGCTCGGCGATGACGATGACGATGTAGAGCCGCCGGTGACCTGCCCGCACTGCGGCGCGCTGTTGTCGGGGATGGGCATGGCGGCATTTTCCTTCAACAAGCCCGCCGGCGCCTGCCCCACCTGCACCGGCCTGGGCACGGTCTACGAACCCGATCTCTCCCGCCTGCTGGATGGGGACCTCAGCGTAGAGGGCGGCGCTGTGCGGGAATGGGCGCCCTTTACTATCATCTACAACTCTGGCGTGCTGCGCGCCGCCGGACGCCACTATGGTTTCGAGTTCGACATGGCGCTGCCCGTGCGCGAACTCGGCCCCGCCCAGCGCGACTTGCTGATCTACGGGGTGGAGAGCGCGGCTTTCCGGCGGCACTTTCCGGATGTTTCCCCGCCGGCGGGCACGTCGCGCGGCCGGTTTGAGGGCGTGGTCACCAACCTGCTGCGTCGCCACGCGGAGCACGCCGGCAACAGCGCCGCGCTGGAGAGGATGGAGCGCGCACTGGTCCCGCGGGTTTGTCCCGATTGCGGGGGCGCGCGCCTGCGGCCCGAGTCGCGCGTTGTGACTGTGGCCGGCCGCCGTCTCGTGGCGGGCGCGGACGACCCCGACCGGGATAGGGTGGCCTCACGGCTGTCGCTGGTCGCCCTGGCGGAGTGGCTCGCAACTCTCCGGGGCGTGCTCCCTGCCGAGGAGTGGCAGATCGCGGATCCGGTGGTGGCCGAGGCGCGCGAGCGCGTGCGCCGCCTGGTGGAGGTGGGCCTCGGCTATCTGACGCTCGAGTAGGGCACGCCCTCACTCTCGGCGGGCGAGGGCCAGCGCCTGCGGCTGGCGGCCCTGCTGGGCTCCGGGCTCACCGGCGTGCTCTATGTGCTGGATGAGCCCACCATCGGGCTGCATCCGCGCGATACGGTGCGGCTGATCGGGATGCTGCACGCGCTGCGCGACCTGGGAAATACGGTGCTGGTGATTGAGCACGACCTGGAGATGATCGCCGCGGCGGACCATGTGGTCGATTTCGGCCCCGGTGCCGGCCGCGATGGCGGGCGGATCGTGGCGCAGGGGGCGCCCGCGGAGGTGGCGGCGACGGCCGCATCTGTCACCGGACGCTACCTCACTGGCGCCGAGGCGATTCCCGTGCCGGCGAGCCGCCGCTGCTCCGACGGCCCCGCCCTCACCATCCACAACGCGCGGGAGCATAACCTCCAAGACGTCACCGTGCGGCTTCCCCTGCGCGATCCGGTCACCGGACAGGGCCTGCTGGTGGCGGTGACGGGCGTCTCCGGCTCGGGCAAGTCGACGCTGCTGTTCGATATCCTGGACCCGGCCGCGCGCCAGAGGTATCACGGGGCGCACGTCGCCCCGGGCGCACATGAGCGCATCAGCGGCTGGGATCATCTGGAGCGCATCATCACGGTGGACCAGGCGCCGCTGGCCGGCGGCACGCGCTCCAATGCGGCGACCTATACCGAGGCCTATACGCCCATCCGCCAGGCCTTTGCGGCGCTGCCGACGGCCCGCGCTGCGGGTCTGACCGCAGCGGCCTTTTCCTTCAACGTCCCCGGCGGCCGCTGCGAGCGCTGCCAGGGCGCCGGCGTGTTGCCGGTGGAGATGCATTTCCTGCCGGACGTGTTCATCCGCTGCCCGGCCTGCCACGGCAGGCGCTTCAAGCCGGAGGTGCTGGCGGTGTGCTACGGCGGCACGCCAGGTTGCGACATCGCCGAGGTGCTGGACATGACCATCGCTGAGGCGTTGCCGCTGTTTGCGGACGTCCCCGCCGCGCGCTCGCGCCTGGCGTTGATGGCCGAGGTGGGGCTGGGCTACCTGCCGCTGGGGCAGCCCGCCTCGACCTTTTCCGGGGGCGAGGCGCAGCGCGTCAAACTGGCGCGCGAGTTGTCGCGCCGCGCCCGGGGTCACACGCTGTACCTGCTGGACGAGCCCACCACCGGCTTGCACCCGGCGGACGTCGCGCACCTGCTGCGCCTGCTGCGACGGCTGACGGACGCGGGCCATACCGTGGCCGTGATAGAGCACAACCTGGATGTGATCCGCACGGCCGACTGGGTCATCGATCTCGGCCCCGAGGGCGGCGCGGCAGGGGGCCGCATCGTCGCCCAGGGCACGCCGGAGGCGGTCGCCGCCGCGGCCGGATCGCACACGGGCGCGGCCTTGCGGCGCGCGCTGCCAGGGTGCGCCTGAGGGCGCTGTGCTCAGTGCGCCGCAACCGTCACTTGCACTTGCACATGCCATAGACCAGAGCATAGTCCTGGCCCTGCATCCCGCAGTAGCTCTTGCAGACGGTGGCGATGCACTTTTCGTTTGCATCCTGGGCCTTGTACCTGGCGCGCGTCTCAGCCTGGTGCGCCTCATAGTCCTTGATCGTGCCAGCCGTCAGCGCGTTCAAGGCCGCTACTACGCTCCGCACATACTCCTCCGCTGCCGCCAGCGAACAGGTGGCAGCCTGATCGTCCAGGTCCCACAGGTCCGGGTCACACATGGCCTCGAGCGTGTCTGAATGGCATTCGGGGCACCCGGCATCGCACAGGCCGTCGTACTCCTGGCCTGCGCAGAGCGCATCGGAGCAGGCCATCTCGGCACTGGAGCAGGTGTTGTAGAGCAGCCGTCCCAGCTCCCGGGTCGCGTTCAGGCCAGCGCTCGCGGGTTCCTGGGGGACGGCGGTGTTCGTGGCGGTCGGCTCCGGCGCGGGAGCCGTCGGGGTAGGCTCCTGCCCGGGCAGGTACCGGCCCGTCTGGCCAGCGAGCCAGCCCGCCAGGGCATCGATGTCCCTAAAGGGCGCGTCCTCAGACCGGCCCCGCGTCAGGCCGTAGGTGCCCGCCAGTGCCATAGCGCGCTGGCGCACAAGCTGCTCGTACTCCTCATCCGTCCACTGATCCCGGTTCAGTTGGAGATAGCGCACCGTGCGAAAGGCCATTGCCCGCAGCAGCGGCTCTACATTGTTCCAGGAGGACAGTTCCCGGCCGGCCAGGTTCCCCATCATCTGGCGCATCAGGTCGCTCTTGGCTTGCCAGTTCACGCTCAGATCCTCGCCGCCATAGGCTTGAGCCAGTGAGGCGGCATTCCACTCCCACTCCAGCAGGTTGCCGACGGCATCGCCCGCGTTCTTGCCGAGAGCGCCGCCCACGTACTTGCCGCCAAAGTTGGCCGTGATCTGCTGCAGCACCTGTCCCATGCCGAATTTGGCGAGGTCCTCGTCGCGGGCGTTACGGATGCGATCGGCCAGCGCCTGGGCCTGGGGTCTGAACCTGCTGAG
>JAAZBY010000048.1 GCA_012513595.1 Chloroflexota bacterium | reverse complement strand
GACAGGATTGGCAGGATAGACAGGATTGGCAGGATGGACAGGATTGGCAGGATGGACAGGATTGGCAGGATGGACAGGACTTACGGGACTATGGACATGCTTCTGGCTCGCTCGAGACGGCACCCCTCCCTGCTCTAGTCTTTTATTCCTGTAAATCCTGTAAATCCTGTCCTTCTTCTCTTCTCTTCTCTTCCACACGGCCACACACCGCAGCCCGAAGGCAGGACCGCAGCGCCGGAGCCACCTACCCAGAACTCATGTCCGGCATCGCTGCCGCGCACGGCGCACCGCGCACCGTGCACCGTGCACCGTGCGCCGTGCGCCGGCAACTTGACGCTTCAACCCCGCTGCCGTATACTGGCCGAGATCGGGGCCGAAGTGGCGGAAAGGCAGACGCGGTGGTCTCAAAAACCACTGGGGGCAACTCCTTGTGGGTTCGAATCCCACCTTCGGCACAGCGCAAGCCCAGGACCGACCAGGGAAGATGCCCGCATGGTGTACACGGATACTATGCGTTTCAGAGTAGGGTTGGCTCACTGAGCAGACGGCCCTACTCTCTTTTTGCCCGAGTGCCCGGGGGGGCGCCCGGCCCGCCCGGGCGGGCTCCGCGCCCTAGGAACAGGGCGAGCAACGTCTCGCCGCGATGAAGGAGGACCCCAATGGCCCTAGTTACCAGTCAGGAGATTCTGCGCGCTGCCTATGAAGGCCGCTTTGCCGTCGGCGCCTTCAACGCCAACAACATGGAGCAGATCCAGGGGATCATCGACGCCGCCGTGGAAGAGCGGGCCCCGGTGATCCTGCAGGTCAGCCAGGGCGCCATTCGCTACGCCGGGCTGCAGTTCGCCACCGCCATGGTCAAGACGGCCGCCGCCGAGGCCGACGTGCCCGTCGTCCTGCACCTGGACCACGGCACCGACTATGACCAGAACATCCGCTGCCTGCGCGCCGGCTTTACCTCCCTCATGTACGACGGCTCCAAGGCCCCCTACGAGGACAACGTCCGCGTGACGAGCCAGGTCGTCCACATGGCCCACGTGTGCGGCATCCCCGTCGAGGCGGAGCTGGGCAAGGTGCTGCAGTCGGCCGACGGCGTCAGCGAGGCCGACGTTCAGGCGGCCATGACCGACCCGGACCAGGCGCTCGACTTTGTGACGCGCACCGGCTGCGACGCGCTGGCCGTGGCCGTCGGCTCGGTGCACGCCATGAAAGAGGCCGAGGCCGAGCTCGACATCGACCGCATCCAGCGGATCAACGAGAAGGTGGGCATCCCGCTCGTCTTGCACGGGTCTTCGGGGGTGAAGGAGTCGGCGGAGGTGGAGGCGATCCAGCACGGCATCGCCAAGATCAACGTCGCCACGATGCTGAACCAGGCCTTCGTCAAGGCGCTGGTGGGCGCCATGGAGACTGACCCGGCGAACATCGACCCGCGCAAGTGGCTGACCCTCTCGCGCGACGCGGTCAAGGAAGTCGTGCGGCACAAGATCCGCCTGTTCGGCTCGGCCGGCACGGTGACGCACACGGGCTTTCGCACCGCGGCCAGCAGCCATCGCAGCGCGCACTTGGGCGCCATCGAGTAGGCCCGCCGCGGCCCCCGCACGCGGTAGAACCGCCTCGGCCAGAGACTGGCCGAGGCGGTTTTGCTTCTATGACGGGCGGCTGGGGAGAGAGTAGACCGGTCGCTATAGCGGCCTCACACGGGGCCCCAGGGGGCCGTTCGGCGCCCCGTTC
This sequence comes from Chloroflexota bacterium, assembly GCA_012513595.1. The sequence goes on along the minus strand of JAAZBY010000048.1, from coordinate 5,158 downwards.
ACTCGTTCACCGCGGTTCAACGGGCGTCAACCGGTCCCGCGGCGACCGGCGGGCCTAGCCGCGACCGGCGGGCCTAGCCGCGGGCAAGAGCCTCGGCAAAGCGCCGGCCGTACTCGCGCCCGCGGTGCAGGTCCTCGCGCGTCGGGGCGCCGTGGAACTCGAGGTTCTCCAGCCACTCCCACTTGAGCGGGGCGAGGATCTCCTCGGCGGCCTTTTGCGCCCCGCCCGACCAGGCGTAGGAGCCGAACCGCCCCACCTTTTTGCGCATCACCCGCTTCTCGGCGAACAGGCCCAGCACCTGCCCCACCGGCGGAAAGATCCCCGCCTCATAGGTGGGCGCGCCGACCAGGACGCCCGTGTGCGTCCAGAGGTGGGCCAGGATGTAGGAGGCGTGGGTGCGCGCCGCGTCAAAGATCGCCAGCGGCAGCCCCACATCCCCCACCCCGGCGGCCACCGCGTTCATCATCTCCTCGGTATTGCCGTACATCGACCCGTAGACCAGCGTCACCCCGGGCACCCCGCCGCTGGCGGCGTACTGCGACCAGGTACGGTAGAGCTCCACGATGCGGCCGGGGTCCTGCCGCCAGAGGAGCCCGTGCGACGGGGCGATGACGTCGATCGGCAGCGCCGCCAGGCTGTCGATGGCGCGCAGCACCGGCGTCGAGTAGCGGGCCACGATGTTGGCAAAGTAGCGCAGCGCCTCGCCCTCGTAGAAGGACATGTCGGGATAGTCCCCGTCAAAGATGGCCCCGCGCAGGGCGCCAAAGCCGCCAAAGGCGTCGCAGGTAAAGGCCACCCGCTGCTCGACGGCGTAGGTAACCATCGTCTCCGGCCAGTGAACAAAGGGGATCATGGCAAAGCGCAGCGTCGTCGCGCCGAGCGAGACCTCCTCGCCCTCCCCCACCGCCCGGATGCAGGCGTCGGGGATCTGGTAGAAGGCCTTGAGCATCGGCACCGCCTTGGCCGAGCAGAGAAAGGTGACCTTGGGCGCCACCTGGAGGAGGAGGTTGATGGCGCCGGTGTGGTCGGGCTCCATATGGTTGAGCACCACATAGTCGAGCCGGGCCGGGTCGACCACGTCGGCGATCTGGCCGAGCAGGGCGCCGGCGTGGGACGTCTTGGCCAGGTCCACCAGGGCGACCTTCTCATCGACGACCAGGTAGGCGTTGTATGAGACGCCCTCCTGGGTGATGGGCCACAGCCCCTCGAACAGGTCGGTGGTGCGGTCGTTGACGCCGATCCAGTAGATGCCGGGCTTGACCTCGATAGCGGGCATGGCGCACTCCTTAGCGCATGGGCCGGCGCCGGCCGGGGCCGGGCGACGGCGGTCGGGTACACGTTGCGGCGGAAGCGGGTCCGCCGGGGCGGGCCGGGGCTCAGCCCGTTGCGGCGGGCGCCTCAGCCAGGGCCCGTCCGTAGGCCGCGACGGGCGGCGGCCCGAAGGCCTGCCAATAGTCCCGGTCACACATGACGGCGTAGGAGGCGATGGAGGTAAAGCCGAGCCGGGCGTAGGTGGCGATATCGCGGCGCATCACATCCTCAGAGACGGGCAGGCGCTGGGCGGGCCGGCGCCACCCCGAATGGCGCGAGGCATCCAGCCAGTACTCGGTGGCGTGCAGGGGCCGCCCGGCAAAGGCGGGCAACAGCGCCCCGAGCGCCTGCAGGTGGGCGCGGTTGACGGCGCAGGAGAGATCATCCAGCGCGTGCCGGTAGCAGCGGCGGATAGGGGCGTACTCGAGCAGGACGCCCTCCGGCACCGGCGCCGCGGGCACCTCCCCCATGGTGCCCAGGTAGGCCAGGTACGAGACCTCGGCGCCCGGGCGGAGGGCGCCCAGCACCTCGGCCAGGCGGCGGGCGTAGAGCAGGGCCTGGTCGGCCGCCGAGAGCGGGGCGCAGCGCTCGCAGTGGCAGAGCCCCTCGGCCGTGTCGTCGGGGAACCACAGGTAGCGGCCGGTGTCGGAGGGGAGTGCGGCCGCCAGCGCGCGGAGGCGCCGCTCGGCCAGCGCCCAGGCCTCCTCGGAGGAGAAGCACCAGTTCGCGTCGGGCGTGCGCTCGCCGCGCAGGTCCTGGCGGAACAGGTGCGGCCGGGCGTGGAACTCGGTGCGCGGCACCAACCAGGAGGCGGTGTGCATCTCGGTCTCCAGGCGGATGCCGTGGCAGGCGCACTCCTTACGCACGGCGCGGCCGGCGTCCGAGGCGGCCCAGATGATCAGGGCGTCGATCTCCTCCGGCACTCGGGCGGCGTGGAGCATCAGGGTGTTCAGGCCCGCCTCGGCCAGAAGGGGCAGCCAGGGGACCTCCAGGAGGTCCCCCGGTTTGAGGATCACCGCTCTCGCTGCGATACCGGCCATAGCCCCCTCCGCGCGACTCAACCTAGCCCAGGCCGTAGAACTCTTCGCCGTTGGCCAGCATGATGCGCTCGGCCGCCTCACGGGCGGTGGAGGGCGAAAAGTAGCCGGCCTGGATCTTTTGCTCCAGCACGCGGGCGATCCCCTCTTTCGCCTGCAGCGAATAGCCCACGTTGCACCAGGGGAGGCGCGTGTCTGCCCCGTAGCCAAAGATCTTGTTCATCGGCACCCCGTCGAGCCATTCGGAGAGGGCCCTCTCCGACTCGGCCGGGTTCATGGCCCAGGCCCAGCAGAGGTCCGCCCAGACGTTGGGGTAGTTCTTGGCGATGGCGCCCAGCTCCGAGGCCCACGGCCAGGAGGCGTGGAACAGGTCAAAGCGGACGGAGCGGTACTTGTCAAAGAGGGGCAGGAGGTGCAGCGCCTTGGTGCCGGCCAGCGAGCCCCAGTTGCCGGCCAGGTAGCCGGTGTGGATCTGCACGGGCAGGCCGTCGTCGGCGGCCCGCTGGACGAGGCGGTGCAGCATATAGTCGCCGAGGGCGCGGCTGGTGGCCGTGTCTACGGCGGGCGAGTTCTGCTGCAGGCCGTCCCAGAAGACCTTGCGGTTGCGCAGGCGGGCAAAGGCGGCCTCGGCCTCGTGGTGGGTCGGGTCGCTCACCGTGAGGTCGCGCGAGTAGGCCATGCCGATCTTGATGGCGGCCAGCCGGCCGGTGCCGTGGAACATGTCCACGGCCAGGTGCAGGGCGTCGACGAGCTGGTCGAGGGTGTGGATGTTCAGGCCGGTAAAGCGCTCCAGGTCGGCAAAGACGGCGCTGCTCTCGGGGGCCAGGAGGGCGTCGATGCGGAAGGCAAAGTGGTAGGAGGGGAGGTAGGCATCGTCCCGAAAGGCGGTGTGTGAGGCCAGGTTATAGTTGCCGTCGTGGATGGTCCACAGGTTGCGGGCCTCGTCGTGCACGTAGCGCTGGTAGATCTGGGCAGCCGTCTGGCCGGCGATGGCGTCCTGCAGGGCGTCGGTAATGTCGCCAAAGTTGGCCGGCATGTACTCGAGGCCAAAGAGCGCGCGGCTGGTGAGGTCGACGGCGCGGCCGTAGCCGGTGGTGCGGATGAGCGGCCAGTACTCGGCGAGGCGCTCGAGGGCCAGCTCCGGGGAGACGCCGGGCCCGGCGGCGGTGGTCAGGTCGGCCGTGGCGTAACCGAGGAGGCTTTTGTGGTCATAGCCGTCGCGGCCGGCGTCGAAATCCGGGAAGGAGTGATGGTGGTCGTGGTGGCAAAAGAGGGGCTGCTCCATGACGAAGGCGCGGATGTCTGACACGGTTCCTCCTTGGCGGCGCGGAAAGGGTGCCACAGGAACGGGGCCAGTCTAGCCGGGGGGTAGTGGCGTGTCAACGCGGGCGCGGAGGGGGGAGGGCGCCCCGCGGGGGCCCGGACCCTCACCCCCCGCTAGGCCTGCTGGCTCGGCACGCCCTGCGCCCCTCTCCCGCCAAGCCCAGTCTGCCGGGCGGGAGAGGGGATGGGGGTGAGAGTCGCCCACGCCGCGCGCCTTGCCCCCTCTCCCGCCAAGCCCAGTCTGCTGGGCCAGGTGAGGGCGGCCCCTTTACCGCCAGGCTAACGTGTAGACCAGCGTGTAGGACGGATCATAGTTGTACACCTGCAGGAGGTAGACCCCCGCATCCTGGGCCACAAAGGTCACCTGCATGACGTAGGGATCGCTCTCGGCCGAGATGGCTGCCACGCTGCCCTGCGGGCCGTAGACGTTGAGTCCCACGGCGCGGTGATCGCCCGGGGGGCTGCCCGTGACGCGCAGGGTGACCTGCGCCTCGGCGCCGGGCCTCAGCAGGAGGTGCACCTCATCGAACGCGCCGCCGCGGCTGCCGGCCAGGGCGCCGGAGTGCTGGGTGCCACCTCCGACCTCCAGCAGGACGCGGTCGAGGGAGTGGATCAGGCCGTTGGCGGCCGGCACGTCTCCCGAGGCCGACAGGGCCCCGTCAACGCGCAGCGCCGTCCCCTCCACGCCCAGCGGCAGCGACGTCCCGGCCAGCGTGGTGATCGCCGAGAGCGACCGCAGCGTGGCCCGCGGGACGCGGCCGGAGATCAGGTGCCCGCGCAGGAGGTCGGCCAGGCGCGAGGGGTCGGCCTGCAGCGCCCGCCAGGTGGCGGCGGGGAGGGCGGCAAAGGCCGCGTTGGTGGGCGCCAGGAGGGTGTAGGGGCCCGGCGTCCGTAAAAAGTTGGTGAGCCCGGCCGTCCCGATGGCGGCCACCAGGGTCGAGTAGCGCCCGTCGCGCGCCAGGACGCTGACGAGGTCCTCCCCGGGGACGATGGTGGCCGAGGGGATCGGCGTGGCCGCCGGCGCCGGCAGCCCCTCAAAGACGAGGGTGTAGTCGATGGCGTGGGCCGGCGAGTAGTTGTACACCTGCACGAGCCAGTTGGCCGGGGTCGTGTCGGCATACTTGAGCACGCGGGCCGTGGCCTTGGTCTCCCCCTCGCCAGAGATGATCCCCGAGCCGATCAGGTAGCCGTTCAGGCCGTAGACGTTGAACCCGGCCAACTGCTGCATGACGGGGTCGCCGGGGGTAAAGACCATGCGGATGGTCACCACATTGCCGTTGCCGGGATAGGGGATGGAGTAGTAGTGGAACTGGCCGGCCGCGGAGCCAGGCAACGTGTCGGCCACCTTGGCCATGGGGAGGAGGCGCTGGGGGGCGCGTGCGTCGGGGCTGCCGGCCAGGGCCGTCCCCCCGCCCAGGACCAAGGCGATCAGTATACTCAGAATCACGATCAGGCGGGTGCGTCTCATCGCGGTGCTCCTTTCCGCG
>JAAZBY010000431.1 GCA_012513595.1 Chloroflexota bacterium | reverse complement strand
TCGCAACGCCGTGAACCTGGGCACCGGGGTGGTGCTGATCCTGGCCGGCAGGTCGATGTCCGCCGGGACCTTTACGGTGGGCGACTTTGCGCTGTTCACCTACTTCCTGGAGGGGATCAGCGAGATGACCACCTTCCTGGGGCTGGTGCTGGCCCGCTACAAGCAGATCGGCGTCTCGGTGGAGCGGATGGCCCGCCTGATGGAGGGCGCCCCGCCGGAGGCGCTGGTGGAGTTGGGGCCCGTTTACGTCGAGGGGGACCTCCCCGAGATCACCTATCCCGAAAAGACGGAGGCGCACACGCTCCGCTCGCTGGAGGTGCGCGGGCTCACCTACCGCTACCCGGGCAGCGGGCACGGCATCGACGATGTTGACCTGCACCTGGAGCGGGGCAGCCTGACCGTGGTGACTGGGCGGATCGGCTCGGGCAAGACGACGCTCCTGCGCGTGCTCTTGGGGCTGCTGCCCAAGGACGGCGGCGAGATCTACTGGAACGGCGAACAGGTGGAGGACCCGGCGCGCCACTTTGTTCCGCCGCACTGTGCCTACACCGCGCAGGTGCCGCGGCTGTTCAGCGACACGCTGCGCAACAACCTGCTGATGGGCCTGGGGCGCGATGATGACGAGATCATGGCGGCCATCTCCAAGGCCGTGATGGACTATGACCTGGCCCAGTTCGAGCAGGGGCTGGAGACGATGGTGGGGCCCAAGGGGGTCAAGCTCTCAGGCGGGCAGGCGCAGCGCACCGCCGCGGCGCGCATGTTCGTGCGCGAGCCGGAGCTGCTGGTGTTCGATGACCTCTCTTCAGCCCTGGACGTGGAGACCGAGCGCGAGCTGTGGGAGCGGGTGTTCGCCAGCGAGGGCGCCACTTGCCTGGCGGTGTCGCACCGCAAGGTGGCCCTTCGCCGGGCGGACCACATCATCGTGCTGAAGGATGGGCGCATCGAGGCCGAGGGGACCCTGGACGACCTCCTGGAGACGTGCGACGAGATGCGCCGGCTGTGGGAGGGCGATCTGGGGGGCGAGGACACCCGTGACGACGTTGCGGCGGGCGTGGGCGAGGCCGTGGCCGAGGAGTAGGCCCATCCGCCCGCCGGCCGCGGCTAGATGCCGAAGTCGCGCACCATCGTGGCTTTCTTGGGGCGCCGGCGCCTGAGCAGGGCGAGGAACTCGGCGGGAGTGTCGTAGCTGAGCTGCCAGTAGTAGTAGTTGATGTACTCGAGCGCCGCCATGATCGTCAGGAGGCCGCCGACGACCATCTCCGAGGTCGCGGCGGCCTTTCCTATGCTGCGGGCCAGGCCGAGCAGGGCCAGCCCGGCCAGAGCGGCGCCCAGGATGGCCTTGCAGGCCCGGAAGAAGCCGCGCGCCGGCGTGGCCGCCAGGCGATACCCCTTCCGCAGGGAGCGCCACTTTAGGTACCAGTAGAGCGCCCCCACTACGAGCAGCACGCATACCAGGCCCAGCGCGGCGTGGGAATACCACCCCAGACGGAAGCGTGCCGCGGCCATGGCATAGACCGCGGGAAAGACGAGCAGGGCGTTCAACAGCTCGAGGGTCCAGAGGTAGAGGAGGCGTCCTCGCAGGGCATGGCGCATGGCTCTCTCCGTGGGCTGGGCTGGCTGCGGGCGCTGCTGCCGGCGGGCTGCGGAGGCCGGCCGCCGGCCTATTGCAGGATCTTGCTGAGGAACTCGCGAGTGCGCGGCTCTCGCGGGGCGGTGAACAGCTCTTCCGGCGTGGTGTCTTCGACGATGCGCCCCTCGTCCATAAAGATCACCCGGTCGGCCGCGTTGCGGGCAAAGCCCATCTCATGCGAGACGACCACCATGGTCATCCCCTCGCGGGCCAGCTGGAGCATGACGTCCAGCACCTCTTTGATCATCTCCGGGTCGAGCGCGGAGGTGGGCTCGTCAAAGAGCATGATGCGCGGCTGCATGGCCAGGGCCCGGGCGATGGCCACCCGCTGCTGCTGCCCGCCCGATAGCTGCCCGGGGTACGAGTCGGCCTTCTCGGGGATGCCGACCTTGGCCAACAGATCGACGGCGATGACGTCGGCCTCGGCGCGAGAGCGCTTGCGCACGATGCGCTGCGCCAGGGTCAGGTTC
>JAAZBY010000430.1 GCA_012513595.1 Chloroflexota bacterium | reverse complement strand
TTTCTCTCTCTGCGGGCGCTGACGCGGGACTATTCCGTCTCGGTGGGGCTGGCGCGCCCCGACCTCGGCTGGGAGGCCAAGTCCGACGGGACCCCGGCGTTGGGGGCCATCCCGACGCTCAAGTGGGTACGTGGCTGGACGGTGGAAGACCCGCACGCCCTGCCGCTCGAGGCGGGCGCCCCCACAGGGGCGGCGCAGGTCGTCCTGACGGTCTACGACGCCTTTACCCTCCAGCCGCTCAACGTACTGGACGAGCGGCTCGTGCGCGAGGGGCAGGGCACATCGCTCCGCCTCAGCGAAGGCGTGGAGATCCGCTAGGGCGCGGACGGCTCGAGGAGGTCCAGGTCTGTGAGGGCCACGCTGCCGGCGCCCTTGAGGGTCAGCCGGTCGTAGAGGACCACCTCCAGCCGTAGCCCGCGGGCGGGCAGGCCCTCGGGAACGTCAAGCAGGACGCGGTCGGCCAACAGCTCGCCGGGTTGCCACAGGCTGGTGGGGTAGCCCGCCAGAAGGGGCGGCAGGTCGCGAGAGGCCAGCGGGGTGCCGTCGGGCCCGGCCAGGCGCACCGACAGGGCATAGTTCAGCGGCGCCTGCCGCTCACTGCGCCACTCAAGGGAAACCTCGACGCGGTTCCCCTCTGCCCGCCGCACGGCCCCGCCCAGCAGCGCCACCGCCGGCGGCGCCTGCTCGGGCCCGTAAGCGCCCAGGACCGGCTCTGCCCCGCTGCTACGGCGGTGGGCGCGCACCAAGACGGGCTCTAGCGCCGGGGTGCTCATCGCCGTGCCGTTCGCGGCGAGCGCCGGCTGCTCCACCCCGTCGCTCAGCACCCGCACCGTCGGCACGTAGAGCCCCGGCGGGAGGTCGCCGGGCAGCGTCAGCGTCAGGGTCTGCCGCGGGGCGGCCCAGTCGGCCCGGGCGCTCGCCCAGACGGGGTTGGGCGCGTAGAGATGGGCCGTCACGCCCACCAAAGCCACCTCGACAGTGCCTCCTGCGTCACCCTCTCCCCAGGCCAGCTCAATCCGCCAGGCCTCGCCGGGCACCGGCTCACCCGTCAGGTAGGTATAGCCACTGAGGAGCGCCCCGCCGAGCCAGACGCCCTGCGGCTCGCGGTGCAGGTAGGGGATCCGGGCAAAGTCCATCACCAGCGGGCCCGCCCCGGCCGCCTCCGCGCGGGCCGCCGCGGACGGCGTCTGCGCCGCGAGTACCAGCCACAACCCCACCAGCACCGCCACGCCGCCGGCCGCCGCCGCACCCGTCCGATAGCGCCGCGAGCGCCGCGCCGGCAGGAGCGCCAGCCCCAGCCACAACGCCAGCCCCCCGAGGGAAGCCCAGCGCGCATAGCGCTGCGTGCGCGTGCCGGCGTAGCGGAGCGTCACGCGGTGCGTCCCCGCCCCAAGCCGCAGCCCCACCAACCCCAGCCCGTCGAGCGGCTGCACGCCCTGCGCCACGCCGTCCACCGTGGCCTGCCAACCCGGGTAGAAAGCCGTCTGGAAGGCCAGGAGCGCCGGCTCGGCCACCACCAGGTCCCAGGTCTCCTCCTCCGGCCGGGCGCCGAGCAGGCGCGCGGAAGACAGGGCGCCCTCGAGCGCCAGGGGTGCCGGCCGCTCTCCGCCGGCCAGCTGCCGGGCCGACACCTGCGGCCGGGGCACCATCGCCGCGGGCAGGTACTCGTAGCGGATGGTCGAGCCGATGTTCCCCGAGTAGGTCTCGTAGAGCATCAGGCGCTGGACAGTTATGTCCCCTTCATCGAGCGGAAGGCGATCCACCCGCAGCCCGGCCAGACCGCTCACGGCGCACAGCCCCGCCAGAACCAGGGCCAACGCCCCCGCCGTCCGGCGCCGGGCCAGGGCACCCAGCCCGTCCGCCGCGAGCAGGGCGATGCAGAGCGCCTGCACCGAGAGCATCCGCCAGGGGAACTGGACGTAGGGGAGCAGTGGCACATGGTCCCAGATCGGGCGAGACCAAGGCATAATCAGGAACGTGTACCCCACTAGGCCACAAGCGAGCAGCAGCCGCTGCGGAGCCAGGTTCCGCTCACGCACGGTGCGCCAAACCGCCAGCCCCAGGGCCAGCACGGCCAACACGGCCTGCACCAGCCCCATGCTGAAGGGGTTCCGCTGCGCGTCGATGGTATAGTCGTGCGTCAGCAGGCGCTGCACCAGGTCTGCCGAGCGGAAATGCCCGGGATAGTGCAAGTACCCCGTGGTCTGCTCGCCCAGTTGCACCAGCGGCTGCTCGCGGAGCGCCGGCACCCAGAACCAGGCGCTGAGGAGCAGGCCCAGCCCGATCCCCGCCACACCCAGCCCCAGCGCCCGCCAACGACGCCCGGCGGGCTGCCCCAGGGCCTCCGCCAATATCCACAGCCCCAGGAGCGGGCTAAAGATCAGCGCCGAGATGTTGTGGGTAAGGAGCAGCAGCCCGTAGCAGCCGCCCAGCCAGGCGACCTTGCCGGCCGACGGCCTGCGCACCAGCGCCAGCGCCGCCCACAGCAGCCAGGGGAACAGCCCCATGGCAAAGAACTCGGAAAGGGAATCGCCGCGGGTGTACACATTGACGAGGTGGAACGGCGCGTAGGTGTAGGCTGCCGCGGCCAGCAGTGCCGCCGGCCCCCTAGCCCCCAGCCGGCGCGCCAGGCCGTAGGCGCCCAGCCCCGCCAGCAGAAAGCCGATCGCCTGGGCGGCCTGGATGCTCCGCAAGATGCCCATCCCCAGCAGGTTCAGCCCCGCGGCCAGGTAGTAGGGCAGCGCCGCGTAAAAGTTGTAGAAGGGGTAGCCGAGGCCGTGGGCGCCGTCGGCCATCCAGCGCGCCGGGACGACCCCGGCACGGAGGTTCTCGGTGAGTTGTTGCACCCGCTGCAGCAGAAAGGCCGAATCCCCTCCCGCCCGGGTGTTGACCATGCCGGCCCCCGCCACGAGCGGCACCGCCGCCGCCAAAGACAGCACGAGCGCCAGCGAGAGGAACAGGGCCCTCTCTCTGGCGCTCGTTGAACGCGTTGCGAAACTGCGCTGCTCGCTCATCGCCGCCGGCGCGCCCGTCTACTGACGGCCCCGCACCAGGCGCATGCCCACCGGCAGCACCACCGCGAGGAGGGCTACCAGGATGCCCGCATAGCCAGAAATGCCCACGCCGACCCTGGAGACGCTCCCTTCCGACCCGGCCGGCTCCGCCGACTCGCCGGCAGCGCCCGACGGGATGCCCTCCACCGGGGCAGCGGGCTCGGCGACGCGGCCGCCAAAGAACACGTCCATCTCCGACGTCACTTCCAGGGGGACGGTCCACTCGTTGGCCGAGGTGGAGGCGTACCCGGCGGGGGCCTCCTCACGCACGGCATAGGTCCCGGGCGGCAGTCCCTCAAAGGTATAGGTCTCGGCCACGCCATCGGTGGTGTACTCGGCCAGCACTTCGCCCCGAGCGCTGAGCAGGATCAGGCGCGCCCCAGCCAGGAGCGGCTCACCCGCATCGCGCAGGCCATTGCCGTTGGTGTCATCAAAGACCGATGCGCGGATCCGGCCACCTGCCGGGGTCGGCGTGGCCGACGGCTCCAGCGTCGCGGTGGGCTCCGCCACGGTTCCGGGGATGATCAGCTCGCGGCCGACGGCCAGGATGTCGCTCAGGCGCATGTTGTTGGCCTCGGCCAGTTCCGCAGTGGTGACGCCGTACTTGGCCGCGATCGTGCTGAGGGCCTCGCCCGGCCGCACCACGTGCACCTGGGGCGCACCCTTCTCCGGCTCGGGGGCCGCGGTGGCCGCGGCAGTAGGCTGAGGCGTGGGCGTAGGCGCCGTGGCGCCGCCCGCCGGGGTCGCGGTCGGCTCGACCGTGGGCGCCGGTGTGTTGGTCGGTGCCGGCGTCTTGGTCGGCGCGGCCGTGTAGAGGAGGCAGGCGTCGTCAAAATAGGCGTCGTTGTGCTTCAGGGGCCAGTCGGCGTCGCCGCGCAGGTACACGGTGACGGTGCCGGCCTGGGCCTTGGCGTCTACGGCCAGCTGTACCCACTGGTCCATAATGCCGCTCCGCGCGGACCAGACCACGTTCGGCGAGCTCCAGTCGGTGCCGCCGGTGGGGTCGATGCCCACCGAGACGGCGTACTGCCCGCCATCTGAGACGCCCGGGTCATCCTGGGCCGAGCTCCACGACTGGGCCCAGGCCGTCAGGCGCAGGCCGCTGCCGGCCGGCACGTTCACCTGCTGGTAGACGCCGGCGTGGTGCGTGGCGTAGACCTTGCCCCACTTTTGCGCGTAGGAACCCTCGCGGATGCGACGCGTGCCGTGCAGGTTGGCATCTTCCGCGTCGTACTCGGGGCGGTGGTTGAGGCCCTGCTCTTGCCCGGGGCCGTCCTGGTACCACAGGTTCCAGCCGTTGGCGACCACGACCTCACCGGAGCCCCGTTCAGAAAAGCCCCCCTCAAACCCGCCGTTGACCAGCAGGTTGCCCTCGCAATCGGCCAGCGCAGCAGGCGCGGCCAGCCCCCAACACAGGGCGATCAGCAGGCTGATCCAGATCGCTCGGCTCGTGATACGACTGCAGTGCATGGGCCTCTCCTTCTGGGTGAGATGAGCACTGGACATTGGCGAGGGTCGGGCTATTCGAAAAGCGTATAGGCCGTATCTTGGGTCACGGTGCCGGCCGCATCGAGGAGGGAGAGATGCTCCATCGTCTCCCACCAGTACAGGCCCACGCGCACCTGGTAGGCCCCGTCACCCAGGGCCTCCGACGGCGCCAGCACATGGCGATCCAGGACGACGTCGCCCGGTCGCCAGCGGTCGGTGCCATAGTAGCCCCCCGCCGCCGGCCCGTCATGCTGGGCCACAAGTATACCATCTTCCCACAGGTGAACAAAGACAGTGTAATCCCGGGGCAGATCCTGCCCGGCACGCCAGTACAGGTCGACGACCAGGCTCCCATCGCTGCGCCGCTCGGTGCGATGGCCGAGTAGGTCGATCCCCTGCTCCCAGCGTGCATCTGCCTGTGCGCCGGGGGCGAGGCCGCCCAGGGGCGCCGAGCGCAGGCTGACGTAGAGGAGCCGTGGCTCCGCCTCCAAATCGCCCCGCTCCAGGGCGCCCTCCTCGGCGATGAGCAGCCTCTCGGGAGGGAGCAGGTCATAGGCCGCGCCGTTGTCCTCAAAGGGCCACAGGAAGAGGGCCACGTCGCCGGCCTCGGCCAAGCCGGGCCAGGCCGGGTCCGCACTCACCAGGCCGGCCTGCTCGGCCGGTGCACAGAGGTAGCGGAGCGAGGCCCAATCCCGCCACAGCCGCGGCGCCACATAGGCACGGGGCCGGTGCGCGTCTTGGCCTGTGGCGGGGGCGGCGGGCTTGGGCACGCCCAGCCCACTCCCCTGCCAGCCGGCCCCGACGAAGGCGTTCACGTCGGCGGCCAGGGCGGTGGCCCCCGCCTCAAAGTTGTAGTAGGCCGCCGGGCTGTGCAGGTGCCGGGCGTAGGCCCAGCCGCCCTGTACCGCGCCGAAGACGAGCACCGCGCCCACGCCGACCTTCGCCAGGGCGCCGGGCCGGCGGGCCTGCAGCCAGTCGTAGGCCGCCCCGAGCCCCAGCGCCGGCAGCAGAAAGAGCACCGGCAGCACTCCCGAGGCGCGCAGTAGGTGTGGCGCGTCCTCCGCCAGGACGGTAGGCAGAAGCATGACCACCACCCAGATCAGCACCAGCGCGTGGGCCGGTGAGCGCCGCCAGCGCACCCCAGCCAGAATGACGCCGCCCAGCAAGGCCGCCGCCGTGAGGGGGTCGAACACCGGGCGCAGTGGCACGTTGTGCCGCGGGATAAAGTCGCCCCGCCAGAAGAACCCGCCGGCAGTCCTGAGCGCCTGGGCCGCCAGCGTCCGCCAGGGGTTCGCGCCGCCGATGGCGGGGTTGAACACCGCAACCTGCCCGGCCCGGCCGAAGGCCTCCCCGTGGACCAGCAGGTAGGCGCCCAGCGGGGCGGCCACCAGCGCGGCCACCAGCCCAAAGATCAGCAGGCCGCGCAGCCATAGGCGCTCACGGTGCCAGATCGCCAGGTAGATCAGAAACAGCCCCAGCGCCACCGGCGTAAAGCGCGCCGCCAGGTAGGTGTAGAAGAGCAGGCCGTAGGCCAGGCCGGCCCAGGCCATGAGGGCCCGGCGCCGTTCAGCCAGCCCCTGCCACAGGAGCGCCAGGGCCACGGCGGCCAGCGGCGGGGCCGCCACTGCCCGCAGGGCGACACGGCTGAGGTTGACCGTCCAAACTGTGGTGGCCGCCAGGAAGGCGGCTAGCAACCCGGCACGCGTGCCGAACAGGGTGCGCCCCAAAAAATAGGTGGCCGGAATCGTGAGTATGCCCAGCAGGGCAGCCACCACCCGCAGCGCCCCCGGCGTGGGGCCCAACAGCCCCACGCTCAGCGCGGTCAGGTAGATAAAGAGCGGCTCGCGGCCGTTGTTGGCCTCAAAGAACAGGGGGGTCTCGCCACGCAGGACGTTCAAGGCGTCCAGGCCGTTGTAGGCCTCGTCGTGGTAGAGGCCGGGGGGCAGGCGGTCGATCGCCACCAGGCGCAGCACCGCGGCCAGGAGGACGATGAGGGCCAGCGCCCAGCGGGGATTGCGGAGAAGCCTTGGGATGCGTCGCACGTTGGTCCTCGTCGCCGCGGGGCAGCGCGCCCCGGCCAGTGGCAGTGCGGGGCCGGGCGCCGACGCGCTCTCGCCGTCGGCGCCCGCACCCTCCCGGCCTGTGGGGGCACGGGTCAGCGGATTACGTCCAGCCCGCCCATGTAGGGGCGCAGCGCCTCGGGCACCACGACGCTGCCGTCTGCCTGCTGATAGTTCTCGATGATCCCGATCATCACGCGCGGCAGCGCCAGGCCCGAGCCGTTCAGCGTGTGCACGTACTGCGGGCGCCCGCCGTCGGTCGGGCGGTAGCGGATGTTGGCCCGCCGGGCCTGAAAGTCCTTAAAATTGCTGCACGAGGAGACCTCGAGCCACTCCTCGCAGCCCGCCGCCCAGATCTCCACGTCATACATGGCCGCCGCGGTAAAGCTCAGGTCTCCGGTGCACATCTGCACCACGCGGTGCGGCAGGCCCAGGCCACGGCAGATGTCCTCGGCGTTGTCGAGCAGGGTCATCAGCTCGTCGTTCGAGGTCTCGGGGGCCACGAACTTGACCATCTCGACCTTGTCAAACTGGTGGCCACGCTTGATCCCGCGGGTATCGCGCCCGGCCGACATCTGCTCGCGGCGGAAGCAGGCCGAGTAGGCCACGTGGTAGATCGGCAGGGCCGCTTCGTCCAAGATCTCCTCGCGGTACATGTTGGTCACCGGCACTTCGGCGGTAGGGATGAGCCACAGGTCATCCTGCGCGTCGTAGTACTGGTTGGCGGCGAACTTGGGCAGCTGGCCCGTGCCGTAGAGGCACTCGCGGCGCACCACGTAGGGCGGGTAGATCTCGGTGTAGCCGTGCTGGCGGGTGTGCACGTCGAGCATATAGGCGATGACGGCCCGCTGCAACCGCGCGCCCTCCCCCTTGAGCAGGTAGAAGCGCGTCCCGGAGATCTTGACGCCGCGTTCGAAATCCAGGATGCCCAGGGCAGGGCCCAGCTCCCAGTGCGGCTTGGGCGTGAAGGCCAGGGCGGGGCGCTCCCCCTCCTCGCGGACGACGATGTTGTGGGTCTCGTCGGGGCCGACGGGCACGCTCTCGTCGGGCATGTTGGGCACCTCAAAGAGGGCCGCATCTAGCCGCTCCTGCACGGGGGTCAGGGCCTCTTCCAGGGCCTTGATGCTCTCGCCGACGCCGCGCATCTCTGCGATGAGGCCCTGCTTGGCGTCCTTGTCCTTCATCCGCGGGATCTCTTTGGACACGGCGTTGCGGCGCGCCCGCAGCGTCTCCACCTCGGCCAGCAGCGTGCGGCGCCGCTCGTCGAGGGCGATGATCTCGTCGATGGGCGCCTGGGCGTTCAGAGCCACCAGCGCGGCCTTGATCTCGTCGGCATGCTCACGGATGTACGCCAGATCGATCATTCTGCGAACTCCTTCCTTCGCCCGGCGGGCTCTCCGGCCAGGGGATAACACAAGGCGCTCCTCATCCCGGAGGACGAGAGCGCCTGATCTCGTGGTACCACCTCGGTTCGCCATGCGCCTTGCGGAGGCACGGCCTCGCTGCCCCCCGACGGGGGCGGGCTCGCTAACGGGAGCCAGCCGGACGCGCTTGGTGGCCCGCCTCACGGCGGCCCTCTCGCGCACAGCTCGGGAGTGGATTTCGCAGCCCCTGCCTGCGGCCTTCCCACCGTCGGCCGCTCTCTGGATGGCCAGACGCCTGCTACTTGTCTCCGTCGTTGCCATTGAGCTATGTAAGGGCATCATAGTACGGCTTGGCCGCCGCGTCAACTGCCGTCGCCGCCTCAAACCGCGTGCGACCCTGGGAGGGGAAGAGAAGAAGGATTCACAGGACTGACAGGATTTGAGGACTGCTGCAGAGATAGGTGTGTTCAAGACAGAGGTGACCGTACCTCCGATCCTGCGAATCCTGTGTATCCTGTCGATCTTGTCTCAGCGATCCCGGGGGCGGGCCGACGTGGCCGGACACCAGACCGCGATGACCCCGTGTCTGGATTGCTGGGCGCCGGGGAAGGGAGACGCGCGGCCCACACTCCCCGCAACGCTGGATTTCGGCATTTGACAGGCCAGGGAGGCCGTGGTATGATCTCGCCCGTGAGCCGAGGTGGCGGAATCGGCAGACGCGCTACGTTCAGGGCGTAGTGGGTAATAACCCATGGGGGTTCAAATCCCCCCCTCGGCACAGGCTCACCCCCAGTTAGTTGCTAACTGGGGTTTTTCCTTTCCGCACTCCAACGCTCCAACGCTTTCGGGCGGCCCGCGCGACGCCGTGGCGCTGCCCGGCCACCGTTACGGGGGGAACGCATGCGCATCGAGACGGATTCCCTGGGTCAGGTACAGGTCCCCGAGGACGCCCTGTGGGGCGCCCAGACGCAGCGCGCCATCGACAACTTTCCCATCAGTGGCCTGCGGCAGTCGGAGCCTTACCTGTGGGCCACGGGCCTGGTCAAGCGTGCCGCCGCCGAGGTGAACATGTCCCTCGGGCTTCTCGACGCACCCCGCGCGGGCGCCATTGCCGCGGCCGCCAGCGAGATCATGGCCGGCCGCTATCGCGATCAGTTCCTGGTGGACCCCTTCCAGGCCGGGGCCGGCACGTCACACAACATGAACGCCAACGAGGTCCTCGCCAACCTGGCCAACGAGGCCCTCGGCGGGCGCCGCGGCGAGTACCGTCCCGTGCACCCCAACGACCACGTGAACATGGGCCAATCCACCAACGACGTGATCCCCACGGTGATCCGCGTGGCGGCCGACGCGCAGACGGCCCGGCTGCTGGCCGTGGTCGACGATCTCGTCCGCGCCCTGCAAGACAAGGCCCAAGAGTTCGACGGCGTGCTCAAGTCAGCCCGCACCCACCTGCAGGATGCCGTGCCGATCCGCCTCGGGCAGGAGTTCGGCGGTTACGCCGCGGCCGTGCGCCTCGATCGCGACAGAATCGCCCGCAGTGCGGACCAGATCCGCCGCCTGGGGATCGGCGGGACGGCCGCCGGCACCGGCCTGAACTGCCACCCGCGCTACCATGAGGCCATGGTTTCCCGCATCGCCGAGCTGACGGGCAGCCCCTTCCGCTCGTCGGGCAACATGTTCGAGTCGATGCAGAGCACGGCCGACTTCCTGGACCTCTCGGCCGCCCTGCGCACGCTGGCCGTGACGCTCACGCGCATCGCCAACGACCTGCGGCTGCTCTCCTCCGGGCCCACCACCGGCCTGGCCGAGATCTCTTTGCCGGCGGTGCAACCCGGCTCGTCTATCATGCCCGGTAAGGTGAACCCGGCCATGCCCGAGATGCTGAACATGGTCTGCTTCCACGTCATCGGCAATGACACCACGCTGATGTTGAGCGCCCAGGCCGGGCAGCTGGAGCTCAACGTGATGATGCCGATCATGGCCTTCAACCTGCTGCAGTCGCTCGAGGTGCTGGCCAACGGAGTGCGCGTCTTTACCGAGCGGTGTGTGCCGGGCATTACGGCCAACGCCGAGCGCTGCCGGACCTACGTCGAACACAGCATGGGGCTGGCCACGGCCCTCAACGCCTACATCGGCTACGCGGCGGCCGCCAAGGTGGCCCAAGAGGCGCTGGCCCGCGGCGTGTCGCTCGGCCAGGTGGCGCTGGAGAAGGGCTATCTCTCTGCCGTTCAGCTCGCCGAGGTGCTCGATCCCGTGGCCATGACAGAGCCAGGCATCCCCGGGCAGGACCTCTAGGACGCCGGGGGCCAGCCGAGCCGCGCCAGGGCCTTGGCCGTGACCCCGGTAAGGCCCAGGTCGGCGAGCTCGACGGCGGTGACGAAGCGGGCCCCGTCCCACTGTCCCTGTACCCGCGGGCGCCCGGCGGCCCGGCAGCGGTACAGCCCCACCTGCACCCGGAAGTGGCTGTAGGCGTGCTGGACGGCGCCCAGCCTCTCGCCAACTACGGCCTCGAGCCCCAGATCGTCCCTGAGCAGTTGCTCAAGGGCCCGCGCGGGTGGCTCCTGGGGGGCCAGCTCGGTGCCCGGCAGCTCCCACAGGCCGCCCAGGAGGCCCACGGGCCTGCGCCGCACCAGGAGCAGCCGCAGGGCCCCCTCCTCTCGCTCCTCCAGGCAGTAGGCGGCGGCCATGCTGCGCGTGGGCACCGGGCGCTTCGGCGCGCGCATCGGGCGGGCCTCCTCAGTGCCCCGGCCGTGCGCCAGGCACCACGCCGCCACCGGGCAGCAGGCGCA
>JAAZBY010000429.1 GCA_012513595.1 Chloroflexota bacterium | reverse complement strand
GGCCTGGTGGCCCAACACGAGAACCTCATCGTGCTGCGCACCTTCAGCAAGTGGGCTGGGCTGGCCGGGCTGCGGGTGGGCTATGGCGTGTTCCCCGCGGCGCTGATGTCGGCGCTGTGGCGGCTCAAGTCGCCCTACAACGTGAACTGCGCCGCCCAGGTCGCCGCACTGGCCACCCTGAAGGACATGGACGAGGCGCAGCGCCGCGTGCGCCTGCTGGTGGCCGAGCGCGACCGGCTTCTGGCCGAGGTCGCCCGCCTGCCGCGCCTGCGGGCGCTTCCCAGCGACGCCAACTTTCTTCTGCTGGACGCCGCGGAGATCGGCGTGCCCACCCTGCGGCCGGCCATGGAGGCCCGCGGCCTAATCTTGCGCTACTATGGCGGGGGCCTGGCGCGTTACGTGCGCATCAGCGTCGGCACCCCCGCCCAGAACGACGCGGTCCTGGACGTCCTGCGAAGCCTGACCCCTTAGGAGGGCACCATGAACGCTGCACGCCGCATCGAGCTGGCCCGCCAGACCGGCGAGACGGACATTCGCCTGACCCTGGACCTGGACGGGCAGGGGCGCTGGAACATCGACACCGGCGTCCCCTTCTTCGACCACATGCTGTCGCACGTGGCCGTCCATGGGCTGCTGGACCTCGACCTGGCCTGCCGCGGGGATATCGCCGTGGACGCCCACCACACCGTCGAGGACGTCGGCATCGTCCTGGGGCAGGCCCTGGCCCAGGCCCTGGCCGACAAGCGCGGCATCGCCCGTTACGGCCAGATGCTCCTGCCCATGGATGAGGCGCTGGCCCTGGTGGCGCTCGACTTTTCTGGGCGGGGGCTGCTGGTGTTCGACACGCCCCTGCCGGCCCAAAAGGTGGGCACCTTTGACGCGGAGCTGACCCCCGAGTTCCTGCGCGCCCTGGCGCACAACGCCGGGATGACCCTGCACGTCCGCCTGCTGGGCGGCACCAACACCCATCACATCATTGAGGCGGTTTTCAAGGCCCTGGGCCGCGCCCTGGGCCAGGCGGTGGCCTACGACCCGCGCCGTCAGGGGATCGCCTCCACCAAGGGAGTCCTCTAGGGATGCTGGCCGTCGTGGATTATGGCGTGGGCAACCTGCACAGCGTCGAGATGGCTTTCCGCCGCCTCGGCGTCGCCGTGCGGGTGACCTCTGCGCCGGAGGAGGTCCGCCGCGCCGAGGCCCTGGTTCTACCGGGCGTGGGCGCCTTTGGCGACGCCATCGCCAACCTGCGCGCCCTGCGCCTGGAGGAGGACCTGCTCGCCGCTATCCGTGACGGCCTCCCCTTCCTGGGCATCTGCGTCGGCCTGCAGCTCCTGTTCGAGGTCAGTGAGGAGCTGGGCGAGCACCGCGGCCTGGGCGCCCTGGCGGGGCGCGTGCGCCGCTTTGGGCCCGGGCTCACCGTGCCGCACATGGGCTGGAACCAGGTCCATCAGGCCCGCCCGACGCCGCTCTGGCGCGACCTGCCCGACCACGCCTACGCCTATTTCGTCCACTCGTACTATGTGGAGCCGGCGGACCGGACTGTGGTGGCCGCTACCACCGACTATGGCATCGACTATGCCTCGGCGGTGGCCCGCGGCAACCTGTACGGCATCCAGTTCCACCCAGAAAAGAGCCAGGAAGTCGGCGAGCGCATCCTGCGCAACTTTGCGGCCCTGGCCGGCCTGAGGGAGGCGGCATGATCGTATACCCGGCCATCGACCTGCGCGGCGGGCGCTGCGTGCGCCTGCGCCAGGGGGACTTGCAGCAAGAGACCGTCTTTGCCGATGACCCCGTCCTGGCGGCGCGCCGCTGGGCCGCCGAGGGCGCCGAATGGCTCCACGTCGTGAACCTGGACGGCGCCGTGGGCCGCTCCGGAGAGGCCAACCTCGCCGCTCTGCGCCGCATCTGCGCCGCGGTGGACCTGCCCATCCAGTTCGGCGGCGGGCTGCGCACGCCGGAAGACGTGGACCTCGTGCTCGGCCTGGGCGTCAGCCGGGCCATACTGGGCACCGTCGCCGTCCGGCAGCCGGAGGTCGTCGAGGAGGCGTTGGCCCGCCACGGCGCGGAGCAGGTTATCGTGGGGATCGACGCGCGCGACGGGCGCGTGGCTATCCACGGCTGGCTGGACGTGTCGGACGTCGACGCCGCGGAGCTCGGCCGGCGCATGAATGGCCTGGGCGTGACGCTCGTCGTCTACACCGACGTGGCCCGCGACGGGATGCTCGAGGGGCTGAACGTGGCCAGCACCGTCGCGCTGGCCCGCCAGACCGGCCTGCGCGTCATCGCCTCGGGCGGGGTGGCCTCGCTCGAAGACCTGGCCCTGCTCGCCGCCCACACCTCCGACGGCGTGGACGGCGTGATCATCGGCATGGCCCTGTATCAGGACCGCATACGCCTCGCGGAGGCTATCGCGCTCTTGCGCGAGACGCCGCCCGCCCAGGGGCACGCATAATGGGAGGCACAAAGGCTATGTTGGCCAAACGGAT
>JAAZBY010000047.1 GCA_012513595.1 Chloroflexota bacterium | reverse complement strand
GGTACAGCCGGGCGAGATCGCCCTCGGCACCGACTCACACGCCACCGCCTACGGCGCGGTGGGCGCCTTTGGCACCGGCGTCGGCAGCCGCGACATGGCCCTGGCTTTGGCCTCCGGCCAGACCTGGCTGCGCGTGCCGGAGACGATCCGCGTCCGCGTCAGCGGGCACTTTCGTCCCTGGGTCAGCCCCAAGGATCTGAGCCTGTACCTCTGCGGGCTGCTGGGGCTCGATGGCGCCGCCTACCAGGCCGTCGAGTTCCACGGCATCGAGTGGATGAACCTGGACTCGCGAGAGACGCTGGCCTCTATGACCACCGAGCTAGGCGCCAAGGCCGGCCTCGTCCCGCCGGTCGGTGAGGCGCTGGCCGGCTATGCCGTTCCGGAGTGGTTGGGCGTCCGCGAGGGGGCCCGCTACGTGCGCACCATCGACGTGGACCTCGAGGCGCTCTCGTCTCAGGTCTCCCTGCCCCCGGAGGTCGACCACGTGCAGCCCGCGGCAAGCCTGCCGCGGGTACGGGTCGACCAGGTCTTCGTGGGTACCTGCACCAACGGCCGCCTGCAGGACCTGCAAGCGGTCGCGGCCCTGTTGCGGGGACGGCGCATCGCCGGGCACGTGCGCCTCCTGGTCATCCCGGCCTCGCACCGCATCCTAGAGCAGGCGGTGGCCGACGGCACCCTGGCCACTCTGCTGGCGGCCGGCGCCACCGTGGGCACGCCCGGCTGCGGCCCCTGCATCGGCCGGCACATGGGCGTCATCGGCGCCGGAGAGGTATGCCTCTCCACGGCCAACCGCAACTTTCGCGGGCGCATGGGCTCTCCGGAGGGGCTCATCTACCTCTCATCGCCCGAGGTGGCCGCCGCGAGCGCCCTGACCGGCTATATCACCGATCCCGCCCAGGTGGCAGCGGCCCAGCCGCGCCCGGCCGACAGCGCGCGATAGGAGGCAGCACATGTCCAGAGTATGGCTCTTTGGCACCAACATCGACACCGACCAGATTCTGCCGGGACGCTACGCACCCTACATGACCTCCGAGGCGGAGCTGGGCAACTACCCCTTCATCGAGATGCGCCCCGAGTTCGCCGCGGAGGTGCGGCCCGGGGACCTCATCGTGGCCGGGCGCAACTTTGGCTGTGGCTCCTCGCGCGAGTACGCGCCGCGGGCCCTGGCCGTCGTGGGCCTGGCCGCCGTGATCGCCCCGAGCTTTGCCCGCATCTTTTACCGCAATGCCCTCAACCTGGGCCTGCGGCTGTTCGAGGCTGACCTGGCCGACCTCGTCGAGGACGGGCAGCAGGCCACGCTGGACCTGGAAACGCCCGCGCTGCGCACCGCCGGCGGGGCGCTCCCCCTGCCCCGGCCGCCCGAGTGGCTGCGGCAGGTCTGGGAGGAGGGCGGCATCGCCGCCTACTACCGCCGCCACGGCCGGCTGCCCCTGGGAGGCAGGCCATGACCTACCGGGTATGCCTGATCGAGGGGGACGGCATCGGCCGCGAGGTCGTGCCGGCCGGGCGCCTCGTGCTAGAGGCGACGGGCCTGTCCTTCGCCTTTTCGGCGGCGGAGGCGGGCTGGGGTACGTTCGAGCGCCTCGGCACGGCGCTGCCCGCGGCCACCGTCGAAGCGGTGCGCGCCGCTGACGCCACGCTCTTTGGGGCCGTCTCGTCCCCGCTGCGGCCCGTCGAGGGCTACCGCAGCCCCATCGTGGCGCTGCGACGGGAGTTGGGCCTCTATGCCAACCTGCGGCCGGTCCTCTCCCAGCCGGTGCCCACCTCCCGGGAGGGGATCGACATGCTCATCGTCCGGGAGAACAGTGAGGGGCTCTACGCCGGCCGCGAACGCTCGGATGGCAGCGAGGCGGTGACGGAGCGCGTCGTGACGCGCCGGGCCTCCGCGCGGATCACCCGCCTGGCCTGCCAGCTGGCCGCCCGGCGGCGCCGCCGCCTGACGATCGTGCACAAGGCTAACGTCCTGAGGGCCACCTGCGGTCTCTTCCGCGAGGCGGCCCTTTCCGTGGCCGCCGAGTTCCCGAACCTCGAGGTGGAGGAAATGCTCGTGGACGCCACGGCCATGCGCCTCATCGTCGAGCCGCAGCGCTTTGACGTCCTCGTCACCACCAACCTTTTTGGAGACATCCTCTCCGACGAGGCGGCCGCCCTGGTGGGAGGCCTCGGGCTGGCCCCTTCCGGGAACATCGGCGAGGCGGCGGCGATCTTTGAGCCGGTACACGGCTCGGCCCCCGATATCGCCGGCCAGGGTATCGCCAACCCCCTGGCCACCTTCCTGGCCTGCGCCATGCTGCTGGACCACCTGGGCGAGGCCGCCGCGGCGGCCAGCGTGCGCCGGGCGGTGGAAGGGGTGCTTCGTCGTAGGCTGTTCACGCCCGATCTCGGCGGTGCCGAGACCACCAATGCCATCACGGAGGCGGTCGTCGCCTCCGTACGGAGGGATACGCCATGAAGATCGCCATGCTTCTGTCTCGCGTGCGCGTGGAGGAAAAGCTGCTCATCCAAGAGTTCGCCAGGCGCGGTCTCGACGTCGACCTGCTCGACGATCGCGAGCTGATCTTCGACCTGGGCGATCCGGCGCCGCTGCGCGCCTACGACGTGGTGCTGGAGCGCTGCATCAACCACTCCCGCGCCCTCTACTCGCTGGAGCTACTGAACTCCTGGGGCATTCCCACGGTGAATAGCGCCTATGTGGCCAACATCTGCGGGAACAAGTTCTCGACGACGCGGGCGCTCCTCAACGCCGGCGTGCCCAGCCCCCGGACGCTGCTGGCCTACACGCCGGAATCCGCCCTGCGCGCCATCGAGAGCCTCGGCTACCCGGCTGTGCTCAAGCCTGCCGTGGGCTCCTGGGGGCGCCTGATTTCCAAGGTGAACGACCGCGAGGCCGCCGAGGCCGTCCTCGAGCACAAGACTGTGCTGGGCTCCTACCATCACTCCATCTTTTACATCCAGGAGTTCGTCGACAAGCCCCAGCGCGATATCCGTACGTTCGTGGTGGGTGACGAGACGATCTGCGGCATCTACCGAACTTCGGAGCACTGGATCACCAACACGGCGCGCGGCGGGCACGCCTCCAACTGCCCGATCACGCCCGAGATCGATCGCCTCTCGCGGGCCGCGGCCAAGGCCGTGGGCGGCGGCGTCGTCGCCATCGACATCCTCGAGCGCAAGAGCGGCGAGCTGCTGGTCAATGAAGTGAACTATACGATGGAGTTTCGTAACTCCATCGACACGACCGGGGTCGATATCCCCGGCCGCATCGTGGATTATGTCGTGCAGGTGGGAAAGGAGCGGGCATGAGCAGGGCCAGAGTATCCATCGTCGGGGGATCGGGGTATGCCGGCGGAGAACTGCTGCGC
>JAAZBY010000702.1 GCA_012513595.1 Chloroflexota bacterium | reverse complement strand
TCTTCGTCAGTGGGCTGGATGCCCAGGAAATCGACGAGCCGGGCGATCGTGCCGGCGGGGTCCTCGGTGAGCCTGGCGAACTCGATCCGATGGACGGGGACGCTCGGGTGCGTGTCGATGAACCGTTCCCGATGCTCCAGCAGGCATCGCTGAAGCCGCTCGCAAGCCGCATCGTCGGCCGAAAACCACTGGCCCTCGTGTTTCCGGCTGCGGTCCTGCAGCGAGCGGATCGAGGCCTCGATCGGGCGGTCGACGGCGATAACGCGGAGCGACTTGCCGAGCCCGGCATACAGATGCTCGGCGAAGCGGCAGAGATGCGGATATTTTCCGCCGGCCACGGTGCGGTCGCGATTAGCCTCCGTCTTGCGGGCGACCACCCAACTCTTGAGCTGCTGGGTAAGCTGTTTGTTCGGGATCTTGGGATCGACTGTCGGGAACGGCATGGCCTTTTCGCAGAGCTTTGACAGTCCCACCGCCTCGCCACCGCCGGTCGCTTCGTAACCACCCAGCTCGTTGCCCATGTGGACGCCCAAGTGGTGCATCACCATGGCGACGCAGGAGGTGCCCGAGCGGTGGGGCCCCATCACGGCGAAGAACGGTGCGTCGCTGTGGTCCGCGTTTCGGGCATCATTGAAGAAACGGGTCTCGTTCCACTTGCGGCCGCAGATGTTGGATTTGGTCGGCAATTGACCCGCCAGCCACCGGTCTGGCGTATAGACTGCCAGCGATTCCTGTTCGACGTGCTTGCCCTCGACGATCAGCTCGTAGCGGCGCTGGATCAGCCGCCCAAGGTGGTGATCGATGTGGTGCTTGGTCTGCCACTCGTTCCAGTTGAGGTGCCGGTAGAGCGTCTTCATCGCCGGCCGGCCACGGACCATGAAGGCGTGGGTGCGATTGACGTTGTAGGGCCGATAGACGTGCTCGGTGATCTTCTGGGGCGGATGTTTTCCCGCGTAGAGATGCTGGCCGCCCAGGTAGACCAGTCCCCAGTCGTCGGGAAGCTCACCGACAAACCGCCTCAGCCTGGCCGGAAAGTCGTCCGCAAAACCGGCGTCGTCTTCGAACACCACATAGGAATCGATACCTTCGAGCAGGCACTTTTCGAGGATCAGGAGGTGGGAACGGAAACAACCCCACGCGCCATTGCCGGCCCGCCATTGAGGCGGGGTGGCCAGACGGCGGCCGTCGATCGCCGGGAACCGCTCGGGTTCGGGGAAGGGCCAGGGCCTGGGCAACTGGCCCAGCCACTGGCGCAGCCGGTCGTCGCGGCGGTCCAGGTTGATCAGGAAACAGCGCTGGACAATCTCAGTCGATTTCAGCGTCGTCGTCGCCTGGCTCGGGTGCGCCGTCGGGGAACTTTCGTTCGAACCGGCGGATGGCGGTGACAACAAGGCTGCGGGCGATGATGCGAGTAAATCGGCCATTTGGTAGTCCCCTCAACTGAGCTTCCTCCATCAACCATTCGACGATCGTGTCGAGGTTTTCTCGGCAACCCTGGGCGCCCCAATCGTTCATCGCGTCGGCG
>JAAZBY010000428.1 GCA_012513595.1 Chloroflexota bacterium | reverse complement strand
TTTACAGTCAGTCCCCTTTGGCCGCTTGGGTACCTGCCCACACTATTCTGCTGTTACCCTGATCGTCCATCGGCGCCACTGGCTCGCCGGGAAGGGCGAGTCTAGAAGCCGACGGAGGGATTTGAACCCACAACCAGCGGTTTACAAAACCGCCGCTCTGCCGTTGAGCTACGTCGGCATATCACCTGCGCGTAGCGTCACGTTGGGAACGTTCAGGGTCAACGAATGGGAAGTATAGCACAGGTCCGGCCCAAGTCAAATAGCGCCGCATGGACCGCTGGCCTTCCCATCCCGCCTATGGCGCCGCCCGCCGGGCCGCCTCGCGCGCTTCAAGCGCTCGGTACAGCATCACCGCCCCCGCCGCCGACACGTTCAGCGACCCGATCTGTCCGCGCATCGGCAGGCGCGCCAGAAGGTCGCACCTCTCTCGCACCAGACGGTGCATGCCAGATCCCTCGCTCCCCACCACCAGGGCCAGGGGCATGGCCAGGTCGATGGCGCGGTAGTCCTGCGCAGCGGCCTCGTCTTCGATCCCCACCACCCAAACGCCCCGCTCCTTGAGCAGCTCCAGCGCCCGAGCCAGGTTGGTGACCTCGGCGACCAGCAGATGCTCCACCGCCCCGGCCGAGGCACGGCTCACCGCCGCCGTGATCGGCGCCGCCCGGTGTCGCGGGACGACGACCCCGTGCACGCCCACCGCCTCGGCCGTGCGCACCAGCGAACCCACGTTCTGCGGGTCCTCCAGCGAATCGAGCACCAGAAGAAGCGGGTCTTCGCTTCGCGTCTTGGCCAGGGCCAGCGCCTCGTCGATCTCGGCATACGGGTACGGCGAAGCCTGGGCGATGACCCCCTGATGGGCCAGCGCTTCGGCCATGGTGTCCAGGTCCGCCCTGGGGATGCGCTGGACCGGTATCTGGCGCTCCGCCGCCAGGGTCAGGATCTCCTCCAGGGTGCCCGCCTCGCGAGCCCCTTCGGCTACCGCCAGCCGGTAGATGCGCCGCCGCCCGGCCAGCAGCGCCTCACGCACGGAGTTGCGCCCGGCCAGAAGGTCTACGTTGGGCGCGCGCACGTCGTGCAGGAGGTCTCGCGCCTCACGCCGGGTGCTGCGCCCCCTCTCGCGCTCCTCGCCACGGCCCTCGGGCTCGCGGCGTTCGGCGGGGCGCGGTACCGCGCCGGAGCGCTCCCCCCCGCCCCGCGGCGTGCGCTCCCGATCAGCCGGGCGAGCGCCCTCCGAGCGCTGGCGCCGCCTTCCTTCGCTCACGGGCCGGCCTGGCCCCCGGTTAGGACCCCGTCCCGCATCCCGAGAGGGCCCCCGCCTGTTACTCGAGCGTCCAGGTTGTTCCTTGCGGGCCATCTTTTAGCTGTACCCCCATGGCGGCCAGACGGTCACGGATGTCGTCGGCCAGGCCCCACTGCTTGTTGGCGCGCAGCGCGGCCCGCGTGTCGATGAGGGCCTCCACCAACCCGCTGGTCAGCCCCTGGCCCAGTTCCTTCTCCAGGCTGTCGGGCAGCACGCCCAGGGCGTCCCCCGCCATGCGCTGGTAGGCGTCCGAGATGGCCTGCAGGGCCCCCTTGGGCAGGGGCGCGTCCTCGCTCAGCCGCGAGTTCACCTCGCGGGTCAGGTCAAACAGGGCGGCGATGGCCCCCGGGGTGCCAAAGTCGTCGTCCATGGCCGCCCCAAACTGCTCGCGCGCCCGTTCGAGCAGGGCCAGCACGTCGGCCGGCGCCTCGCCCTCCGGCGCGGTCTCCATCCGGCGGCGCACCGCGGCCAGCGCAGCATGCAGGCGCTGTAGCCCCTTGCCGGCCGCCTCGACGGCCTCGGGCGTAAAGTCCAGCGGTCCGCGGTAGTGGCTGAGGAGGATGAAGAAGCGAATCGCCAGCGGGTCCCAGTGCTCATAGGCCTGGTCGAGCGTCACATAGTTCCCCAGCGACTTGTGCATCTCTTCGCCGCGGATCATGAGCATGCCGTTGTGCACCCAGTAGCGCGCAAAGGGCACATCGTTGGCGCACTCGGCCTGGGCGATCTCGCACTCGTGGTGGG
>JAAZBY010000427.1 GCA_012513595.1 Chloroflexota bacterium | reverse complement strand
AGTGCAGCGGCCCCCTGCGCGGGACGCTGCAGGTTCGCGGCAGCATCGTTCGCCCCGGCGGGGCGCGGTGGTTCTCGTTCCGGCTGCGGGCGTCGCTCTACGCGGGGTCGTCGCAGGTCCGGCTGGAGCCGCTGATCATCATGGACGCCGAGGAGGGCATCATCCAGCGCCTGCAGGAGGTCTCGCTGACCGTGAGCCCCCGGGCGGGCGTGGGCACTGCGCGGCTGGGCGGGGATCCCGGCTGGCAGGGCTCCTCAGAGCGGCCAACCCGCCTGTTCCAGTTCGGTGACCAAGCCTACCGCCTGGAGGGTGCGGCGGAGGAGCGCGGAGAGCGCGCGCCCGGCTGGGCAGAGTTGGCCAGCGGCCAGGGGCGCGTGGCGGTGGCGCTGCGCGAGTTCTGGCAGCAGTGGCCCAAGTCACTGGAGGCTGATTCGTCCGACCTGCGCGTGGGGTTGCTGCCCCGCTTCGCCGAGGGCGACTATGCCGCGGCACAGCCCTGGTACAAGCACCAGTACCTCTTTGAAGGGAACTGCTACCGCCTGCGCACCGGCCAGGCCCGCCGCTGGGAGGTCTGGCTGGACCTGGACGGCGCGGGGGAGGCGCTCTGTCTCCAGGCCAACGCCCCGCTGGTGCCTGCCGCTGAGCCGGCCGAGGCGATCGCCACCGGCGTGTGGGACGACATCGTGCCTGCCGGGGTGCCCGCAGTGGCCGACTATGACGCCTGGGCTGAGAACCTCTTTGGCGCCTACACCTACTCGATCGAGGCGCAGCGCGACTATGGCGCCATGAACTGGGGAGACTGGTTCGGCGAACGCCGTGTGAACTGGGGCAACCACGAGTACGACACCATGAACCAGGTGCTCATCCAGTTCGCACGGACGGCCGACCCCAAGTACCTGTACGTGTCCGAAGCGGCCGCCCACCACTCCGCGGCGGTCGACACCATTCATTATGTCAATGCCGACCTCGAGCAATACTTTACCACCAACTGGCCGAATCCCGCCTATCCGTCGCGGGCCGGGATGGTGCACGAGCACGCCGTCGGCCACGTGGGGTCCTTTTACCCGATCAAGACCGTTCGCGACCTGTTTATCGAGCAGCGCGTCTCCCCGGTGGAGGAGCAGACGCCCTACCTGTGTCTCGATCCCTACAACCTCGGGCACATCTGGACGCAGGGCATGGTGCGGCAGCACTTCCTGACCGGTGACCCCTTCCTCAAAGAGACGGTGTTGACCATCGCCGACAACCTGGCCCGGCTGGTGGAAGATCGCCAGTACAAGTTCATGGGGCACACTCACTGCGGCCGCGTGACGGGTTGGCCGCTCCTGGCGCTGGGCGGCGCCTACGAGCTGGATAATGACGAGCGGCTGCTCGGCGCCATGCGCACCCTGGCAGACGACGCCCTGCGCGACCAGGATCCCGTCTGCGGCGGGTGGCTGATCCACCCCATGGCCCGCGACCATTGCACCTGTAAGACGGCCAAGCACACGGGCATGGCCGGCTTTATCACCGCGGTGCTCATCAACGGCCTGAGCCGCTACTACCTCCTCTCGGGCGACGACCGCCTGCCCGAGGCGATCGAGCGCGCCGTGACCTTCCTGGACAACGACACCTGGCGCGAGGAACTCACCGACTGGCGGTACACCTCCTGCCCCGCGTCCAACCCGCGCACGGGGCAGCCGGGCGTCGTGATCATGGCGCACGTGAACAGCGTGCGCATCACGGGCAACGCGGAGCACCTGCGCGTGCTCGGCGTGGCCTGGGCGGCCAAGTTCGAGCGCCTGCGCCAGGCCCTCAGGCCGGGGCCGGGCGTCGGCAAGACGTACACGGCGCTCATGCTGGGCTGCGCCGAGGCCATCGGCGTCCTAACGCGGCAGAAAGCAGATTAGGCGGAGACAGGTCAGCGCACTAGATCAGAGCGGGCGTCGCCGACGCCGGCGATTCCCGCTCTGACACGCGGCACCCAGGCGGTGGGGCAGACCGCCTCAGGTTACCCCACCGCAACCGAACGCAGGAGGTTCCCCGAGGTGACGTCGACACCCCTGCAGGATGACGTAGGCCTCGCCCGAGCCCTAGCACTGCGCGATGCCCTCCGCGCAGCACGCGCGCGGCAGGGCCTGATCGACCTGCGACCCTTCTGGCGCGGCCGCGCGCTGGAGGCGTCGGCGGGCCTGCCCATGGCCGTGCGACGCGCCCGCGCGCTGGAGGCCATCCTGGACGGGATGGCGCTCTGCCTCCGCCCCGAGGAGTGCCTGGCCGGCTCCCTCGCCGGAGTGCTGGCCCCCGCCCTGCCCGAGCGATGGTCCCCCGCCGACGCCGAGCGCTGGCGCGCCGTGGACCGGCAGATCGGCGAGCGCGCCTTCCTCACCGGCTTTGACCACTGCGCGGTGGACTATGCCGGGCTGTTGCGGGTGGGCCTGGGCGGGCTGGTGACGCAGGTTGACCGCTCTCTGGCGGCTCACTCGGGCGCGCGGGAGCAGGGCTTCCTCCAGGGGGTGCGGATCGCCCTGCAGGCCGCGCAGCGCTTTGCCCTGCGCTGGGCCGCAGAGTGTGAGCGGGCGGCCAACGCGACCCCGGACCCAGCCCTCCGCCTGCGGATGGCCGCGGACCTCCGCCACGTCTCAGATGAACCGCCGGAGACGTTCCAGCAGGCCGTCCAGCTCGTCTGGCTGATCCACCTGATCTTCGCCATCGAGGGGCGCGGCGCCATGGCCTTCGGCCGCCTGGACCAGTACCTGTGGCCCACCTACGCCCTGGCCGTCGCCCGCGGCGAGCAGGGCGCGGCGCGCGACACGCTGCGCTGCCTGTGGGCCAAGCTCGAGGAGCCCCTGATACACAACCCCGTCCAGAACATCGCCATCGGCGGCGTGCGCCCCGACGGGTCCGACGCCACCAACGCCCTGAGTTACCTGATCCTCGACGTCACCCGGGAGATGGGCACCCCCAACAGCAACCTGTCGGCCCGCATCCACGCCGGCACGCCGCAGCGCTTCCTGGACGCCTGCTGCGAGGTGATCAAGACGGGCATCGGCTTCCCCGCCCTGTTCAACGATGAGGTGCTGATCCCGGCCGTCACCGACCTCGGCGTGCCGCTGGAGGTGGCCCGCGACCTCGCCTTTGTCGGCTGCATCGAGACCTTTCTCCCCGGGCGTATGCCGCCCTGGTCCGATTCGCGCGTCAACCTGCTCATGGCCGTGGACCGCGCGCTGCGCAACGGCACCGATGGGCTGACGGGGCAGCGCGCCGGGCCCGCGACCGGGTCGATGGCCGAACTGGGCACCTTTGACGCCTTCCTGGCGGCCTACCGGCGGCAGCTGGCCCACATGGTCGCGCAGCACTGTGAGGCGATTGGCATCCGCCAGGCCGGCGTCCCGGCGGAGGACTATCCCAGCCCCTTCCTGTCGGCGTTCATCGGCGACTGCATCGCCCGCGGCCGCGATGTGAACGACGGCGGCGCAGAGTACGGCGCCTGGCACGGACCGGCCGGCATGGGCCTGGCCTCGGCCGCCGACGCCCTGGCGGCCGTCAAGATGCTGGTGTACGACCAGAAGGCCGTTACGCCCGAGGAGTTGGTGGCCGCGCTGGACGCTGACTTTACCGGTCAGGAGCCGCTGCGGCAGCGCCTCCTGCACCAGGCGCCCAAGTACGGCAACGACGACCCCTACGTCGACGCGCTGGCCGCCACCGTCGCCCAGGCGTTCTGCGCCGAGGTACTGGCTTGCCGGCTCCCTTGCGGAGGGCGGTTCGTGCCGCTCCTGGCGGCCAACGTGGCCAACATCGCCGCCGGGAAGGAGGTGGGTGCCACTCCCGATGGCCGCCGCGCGGGCGAACCAGTGAGCGATGCCGCCAGCCCCACCTTTGGACGGGACGAGCGCGGCCCCACCGCTGTGATCTCGTCGCTCACGCAGGTCGACTATCGCCCGGTGGTCGGCGGCAGCGTAGTGAACGTCAAGTTCGCGCCGGGCACCCTGGCCGGCCCGGAGGGCACCGCGCTGCTCCGCTGGCTGGTGACGACCTACTTTGCGCGCGGCGGGATGCAGCTCCAGTGCAACGTCACCGGGCGTGAAACGCTCGAGGCCGCGCGCCGCGCGCCGCAGGACTACCGGGACCTGGTCGTGCGCGTGTCGGGCTTTAGCGCCCTCTACGTCACCCTGTCAGACGCCGTCCAGCGAGACATCCTGGCGCGCACCGAGCACTGAGCCGCCCCCCGGCCATGCGCCGGGCGGCGAGGAGGGAGAGGAGCCATCGAAGACGGCCTGTTCGCCCTGTACGGATCCTACGGCTACACGGGCAGGCTGATCGCCAGGGCCGCGGTGGAGGCCGGCCTCCGGCCGCTCCTCTGTGGCCGGGACGCTGCCCGGCTCTCCGCCCAGGCCGCGCTCTTGGGCCTGGAGTACTGCGTGGCCCCCCTTGACGACGCAACCGCCCTGGGAGACGCCTTTTCCCGCGTGCGCGCCGTCCTGAACTGCGCCGGGCCCATCGCCGGGACGGTCGAACGCGTCGTGACGGCCTGCCTGCGCGCCGGAGTACACTACCTGGACCTGGCCGGGGAGTTCCGCGTCTTTGATCGGCTGCGGGCGCGGTCGGCCATCGCCCACCGGGCGGGCATCGTCCTGATGCCGGGGGTGGGGTTCGACGTCGTCCCGACCGATTGCCTGGCGCTGCACGTGGCCAGGCGGCTGCCGGGCGCCACGTCACTCGAGATCGCCGTGCAGGGCGTGGTGGGGCTCTCGCGGGGGACGGCCCTGACCATGCTGGAGGCCGCCCCCCAGGGCGGCTTTGTGCGGCGGGGCGGCCGGCTCGTACAGGTGCCTGCCGCCTGGCGCACCCGCACCGTGCACCTCGGCGCCGGCCCAGTGCCGGCCATCAGCGTCCCCCTGGCCGACGTCTCGAGCGCCTACTATACCACCGGCATCCCGAGCATCACGACCTACGCCTCGGGGCCGCCGTCACTGGGGCTGCTCCTGCGCGCGACGCGGTTACTGCGGCCGCTCTTGCGGGCTCGCTGGGTGCGGCGGACTGCCGATGTGGCGCTGCGCCTGGTCGAAACGGGCCCGGGCGAGGCCGCCCGCCAGCACGCCATGGCCCACGTGTGGGCCCAGATCGCCGACAGCAGCGGCCGCACGGCCACGTCTCGCTTGCACGCGCCGGAGCCGTACACGCTCACCGTAGGGACGGCCCTGGAGTCGGTGCGGCGGGTGGCCGCCGGCGAGGTGCCGCCCGGCTTTCGCACGCCCGCCGGCGCCTTTGGCCCCGACTATGTGCTGCAGTTCCCGCGGGTGACGCGGGAGGACCTCTGACGGGGAGGGGCTGCGTCTCCAGACCCCGGGGTCGCCGGCTCCCGGGGCCCAGACGCCACGACCCCCGGATCCCCGGCCAGAAACGGCCGACGGAACCCGGGGGTCTAGAACAGACAGCAGCCCTCGCGGAGTGGGCGCTCCGCTAGCTGAACTTGACCATCGGCACCACCACGGGCCGACGCTTGGTCTCGTCGTAGAAGAGGTGCTCCAGGCGCCGCTTGATCAGCCGGCCGACGTCCTGCGGCTCCGACCCGCTGTGCCCGTTGCCGTCGCCCCGCACGACGTCGGCGATGGCGGTCTCCGCCGTCTCCATCAGGTCGGCAGCGTTGGGGGCATAGACGAACCCCTGGGTGACGATCTCCGGGTCGGCGGTGAGCTGGCCCGAGTCACGGTCCAGCGCCACACGCGCCACCACAAAGCCGTCCTGGGCGAGCGCTGCGCGGTCGCGCAGGATCGTCGAGCCGACGTCGCCGACCAGGGAGCCGTCCACATAGACCGTCTGCACCTCGACCTGCTCGCCGACCGTGGCCGTCCGCCGGTCGAGGTCAAGCGGCTGGCCGTTCTGCAGAATGGTAGTATTGGCCACGGGGATGCCCATCTCGTGGGCCATGCGCGCGTGCATGTGCAGCATGCGGTAGGCGCCGTGGATAGGCACAAAGTGCTGCGGCCGCAACAGGTTGAGGAGCGTCTTGAGCTCCTCCTGCCCGGCGTGGCCGGACACGTGGATCCCCGCCCTCTCCCCGTAGATCACCTCCGCCCCGCGCATAAAGAGCGTATCGATGTTGCGGAGGATGGCCGTCTCGTTCCCGGGGATGGCCCGCGACGAGAGCAGCACCGTGTCTCCGTCGCCGATCACGACGCCGCGGAAGCTGCCGGCGGCCATGCGGCCCAGGGCGGCGTTCGGCTCGCCTTGCGAGCCGGTCGCCAGGATGCAGACCTCCTGGTCAGGCAGGGAGCCGATCTCATGGAGCGGCACGCGCGTCCCCTCGGGGAAGCGCACGTAGCCCAGCCGCTCGGCAATGGCGATGTTCTCTTCCATGCTGCGGCCAGCCACGGCTACCCGCCGCCCGAAGCGCGCGGCCGTCTCGATCACCAGCTGCACGCGCGACAGGAGCGACGCAAACGTGGCCACCACGATGCGGCCCTTGGCCCTGGCAAACACCTGATGGAAGGTGTCCTCCAGGTCGCTCTCGGAGGGCGTGTAGCCGGGCGACTCGGCGTTGGTCGAGTCCGACAGGAGCAGCCGCACCCCCTCGCGTGAGAAGGCGGCCAGCTCGCCCAGGTCGATCGGGCGGCCATCCAGCGGCGTGTGGTCGATCTTGAAATCGCCGGTGTGCACCACCAGGCCCACCGGCGTGCGGATGGCAAAGCCCACCGCGTCAGGGATGGAGTGGTTCACGTGGAACGGCTCCACCTTGAACACGCCCAGGTCGAT
Source organism: Chloroflexota bacterium (assembly GCA_012513595.1). The sequence continues at coordinate 3,274 of JAAZBY010000427.1, read as the reverse complement.
CACCTCGCCGGGATGGATGGTGTTCAGTTCGACGGTGTCGCGCAGGGCGCGCGAGCGTAGCTTGGCCTCGACCAGGCCGCGCGTCAGCGGCGTCGCATAGATGGGCGCCTTGACGTTGTTGACGAGGTAGGGCAGGCCACCGATGTGGTCTTCGTGCCCGTGGGTGAGGATGATCCCCCGAACCTGGTCCTGCCTCTCGACGAGGTAGGTAAAGTCCGGGATGACCACATCCACGCCGGGCATGTCTTCCGTCGGGAACATGATTCCCGCGTCAATGACCAGGATGTTCTCCTGGTACTCGAGGACGAGGCAATTTCGGCCGATCTCCCCCATGCCTCCCAGGGGCAGTACGCGCAAAGACTGTGCCATAACTTGTTCGATTCCGATCCCTTTCTCAACAGAAAAAACCGCCCAGTACAGAGGGCGGCCTGCCTGCGCTTCTATTCCGGATAGCAGTCACGCGGATCTCGCCGATCCGCAGGATTGGTATCCGCCGGAATCGTCCTGATACGTACCAGACTGTTCTCTCTGACCTCGCAGAACAGCAAACTGCACTACTATCACTATAACCAGGAGGCGTGTTCTGTCAAATCGGCGCGATGCGCTGCGCAAGATCAGCGCAACCGGCCGCCTAGCGCGGCGCGCCGAGCGCGATGGGCACCTGGCCAAGGACGGCACTCGTCTCCCCCGGGAGGTCCACCTGCGGCGGGAGGGGGCGGCCCTGCGCGTCCAGCCGGACGACCTCGACGCCCAGGGCCAGTTCGCCCTCGGCCAGGTCTGCGGGGATGTCCAGATCGTGCCACTGGGCCAGCAGATAGCCGACGGCCCAGTCCGCCTCGCGCAGGCCCAGGCCGGCGGCCTCCGCCACGGTGCGTCCGTCGGCTGCCAGGAGCCGCACGGTCAGCCGGTGGGCAACGTCCCGCTCCCCCTCGGGGACGTCGGCAAAGGTCCAATAGGTGCACAGGCGGGCGGTCCCCCCGGGGAGCGCCTCGGCGGGCCAGTCGTACCCCAGGAGCGACAGGCCCACCTGGAAGCGCACGTCCGTGGCGGTGCCGATCTCATCGAGGACGGCGTCGACCGGCCGGGCCGTGGCAACCGTCACCGTGGCGTGCGCCGCGCCATCTGGGGCCAGCACCAGCCCCTTGTCTTCACCGGAAGCGGCGGGCAGGGGCGCGTCGGCCTCGCTGCCCTCCGCCAGGCGCAGGTAGACGCCCGGCCGCCCGGCGGGCAGGTACATGGCGTGCGGCCCTAGCGGCACCAGGCGCACCTGCCCGCCGAGCAGGTAGGGCAGCACGGCGCCGTCCAGGCGAAGGGGCGTCTCTTCGTCCACCAGCTGCCAGACCTGCGCCGTCCCGGCCGCCTGGGCCTGCCGGAGCAGGACGTTGGCGGTATTGTGCCAGAAGCGGAGCGGTACGCCGGCCCGCTCCTCCGGCACGGAGTCCCAGCCCGCCGGGCTTTCCTGCAGGTGTATGGACGTAGCGCCCTGCCAGCCGATGAGGGCCGCCGCCAGGACGCCCAGCGTCCCCGCCGCGGCCAGGGCCAGCCGGCGTCCACCCGTCCCGCGCCGCGCCAGGGCGCCCGGCAGCCGTGTAATGAGCAGGCTGCCCCCCAGGAAGCCGAGCGGCTGCAGCGCGGCCAGGCCTTCGGCATTCGGCGCGACGCGGGCCAACACGAGGAGCGCCAACGGCCCCCAGGCGGTCAGCGCCGGCAGCAGGAAAACGGCCGGGTCCTGGCGGGCCTTCCAGTGCCCCCAGGCAGTCAGCGCCAACGGCCCCAGGCAGAGCCAGCCGGCCACGGCCAACCACCCGGCGCCCTCATCCAGCAGCCCGGCGCGCGGCCAGCCGAGGGCGGCCGGCAGCGCGGGCGCGGCCAGCCCCTGTGCGCCGAGGCCGGAATGCGCCCGGCGCAGCGCCAGCAGAGCGTCGCCTGCGCGGCGCAGCAGGGTCCCCACCGCGCGGGCCTCGCCAAAGGCAGCCCGCACGGTGGCCAAGCGGGTCAGGTTCGCCCCGTACAGGGAGGGGCCCGCCATGAGCAACCCGATGCCCAGGCCCAGGAGGAGGTGCGGCCACGATACCCGCCGATGGTAGGCCACCACCGCCAGCGGCAGAGCTGCCCCGAGCGCCAGCCCCCAAGGCGATAGTGCCGCGCCCGCCCCCAGGGCGGCTGCGGCCAGGGTCCAGCCCCACGGGTTGCGGTCGACCACGGCCCGCAGCAGCCCGCCCAGGGATACGACCGTGAGGACCGGGAGCAAGGCGGCCACCCCGGCGCCCTGCACCTGCAGGACTGCCCAGGGGTTGGCGGCCCACCATAGCCCCGCCATACCGGCGGCCCAGCGGCCGTAGCGCCTGCTAACCAGCGCCACGAAGGCCACCAAGCCGGCGGCCTGGAGCACCGCCAGCAGCACAAGCGGCCAGCGCGCGTCGCGGCTCAGGAGGGCGGGAACGGCGAACAGGTAGGACAGGAACGCAGAGTGGCCGGCCCCTGCCCCAGAGGAGGGCAGTACGCCGCTGCGCGCCAGGGAGGCCGCGGCCGCCAAGGTTCTGGCCAGGCTGGGCGTGATCGGCGTGGCGTCCAGCGCGCGCAGGCGCAGGTAAAGGGCCACAGCTGCCACCAAGGCGTACAGGCGCCACTGGGCGCTGCCGAGGAGGGCGCTGGCGCGCTCCGCTGCGCGCCCGGCGAAGCGCCCGGCTACGGCACGACTTTGCCGTGCTACGGCACGACTTTCCCGTGCCACGGCACGACTTTCCCGTGCCACGGCGCGTACACGCCGGGTTACGTGGGCTAGTGCGGTCTGGATCGCTGTGGGCATGGCTCCCCCGCCGGCTGGGCACCTGGGCGCGATTCTAGCAACAACCCCCGGCCCCGGCAAGCACCGTTGACAGGCCCCCACCCCGATGGTAGAGTCGTGCTGCCCGGCCGCTGCCCGCACCGACCAGCCCGTGGAGGTCCCCATGAAAAGAGTCAGCCGCGAGGTCGTCTATCGCGCCCACTCCCGCTTCAACCGTCCCACCTTGACCGTCTCACCCGGTGAGACCTTTCTCGCCGAGACTGAGCTCTGTTCGGGGCCCTGGCTCCAAAGCATCGACGACGTCTTTTCCCCGGAGAAGAGCAGCGGCCCCAACCCGACCGTGGTGGTGGCCGTCGACGGCGCCCAACCCGGGGATTGCCTGGCGGTGCACATCGAGAACATCGCCGTCGACCGGGTGGGCTATACAGCCCTGACGCCGGGGTGCAACTCCTTCCCAGACTGGATCCGCCATACCGCCTGGGGAGT
>JAAZBY010000426.1 GCA_012513595.1 Chloroflexota bacterium | reverse complement strand
GAGCCCTGGGGGGCGTGGCCGCCGTAGCGCTGTGGATGCCCATGAACCGCCTGCTCCTGAACGGCGGGCCGCGCGGCGGCGTCCACGACCAGTTCGTGGCCCAGATCCGCTCCTACGGGCCCCAGGCCGCCACCCCCGGCAAGAGCGACTCCGTCAACGGCGACGGGCTCGACGTCCACCCCGACTATCTGCGGCTCGCCGCGATGGAGCTGCTCGAGGCCAACGGCTGCCACTACCGGCTCTACAGCCCGGTGACGGGCGCCCTCATGGAGGGGCATACGCTGCGCGGCGTCGTCGTCACCGGCAAGGAGGGGCCACAGCGCTTCACGGCGCGCGCCGTGGTCGACGCGACCGGTGACGGTGACGTGGCCCACCTGGCGGGCGCCGAGATGGCCGAGGGGCGTGAGGAAGACGGCCGGCACATGCCCATCTCGCTCGTCTTTGCCCTGGCCAACGTCGACGTCGACCGGCTGATGGGCCTCCTCGCCGATGGCGACGCCTTCAAGCGCCTGATCCGTGAGGCGGCCGGCGAGGGCTATGCCACGGCCGCCTGGTACTCGTTCGACCGGACCACCGTCCCCGGGGTCGTCTCGGTGAACAACGGCGCCCTCCACGACATCGGCAACCTGGACGGCACCCGCACCCAACACCTGACCATCGCCGAGCGGGCCGGCCTGCGTGTGGCGGTAGATTTCGTGCGGCTGGCGCGGGCCAAGGGGGTTGCGGGCCTCGAGGAGTGCGTCCTGATGCGTACCGGCGCCGGCGTCGGCGTGCGCGACACGCGGCGCCTGGTGGGTGAGTACGTGGTGACGGTGGAGGATGCCCGCGGAGGTGCCGAGTTCGACGACGTCATCGCCCGCAAGTACGGCGCCATCGACGCCAACCAGCTATACATGGGCGCGATGCACTCCGGCTTTGCCTACCCATACCGGGCGCTCCTGCCCAAAGAGGTCGACAACCTCCTGGTAGCCGGGCGCTGCGGCTCGGCGACCTTTCTCGGCCACGCCGCCGGCAAGAGCATGGGCAACATGATGGAGCTGGGGCAGGCGGCCGGCGTGGCGGCGGCGCTCTGCGCGGCGGAGGGGCTGGCCCCGCGGGCTTTGCCGGCGCGCCAGGTTCAGAGCGTGCTGGCCTCCTGGGGGGTGCACCTGTTCGACCGGTCGTGAGCGACCGCTTCGCCCCAGCGCCCTGGCAGACTGGACGCCTGGCGAGTGCCCGATCTGCCTCTTGGCCGGTGACGTGCCGAGCCTTCCGTGCTATGGTCGGGCCAGAGCGTACAGAAGAGTGCCCTGGCTGCCGCCAACGGGTCGCCGGGGCGGGGGGACGCCGGCGCGGGCGACTTGGCCGGCCGGCGCATGGGGAGGTCAGCATGCCGTACCGGGTGCATCATCTGAACATGCGCATGACGCGCGATGAGGACAGGCTGGCGCGCTTCCTGAACAGCCTGGACGGGGAAGTGGTGGCGATCATCCCCAACGTGACCCCCGTGCCCGCCACCTACGTGGACTTTGTCCTCGTCGTCGAAAAGGTCGCCGAGGAAGCCTCGGGCCGCCAGGCGCCCGACCGCGCGACGGCGCAGCTCGCCTGATGGGGCCCGCCGCCGCGCCCGGGGCATCCCCCGGGTGCGGCGGCCTCTTGCGTTCCTGCGGCCCGCGCGGCCGCTACCAGGCCTCCTCGAGCACCCGCAACGCGTCGGCGCGCGTGACGGTGCGGGGGTTGTTGGCCAGTTGGCGGGTCTGCGTCTCCAGGCAGGCGTCGGCCACGCCGGCCAGCCCCTCGCGGGGCACGCCGACGTCTCGCAGCCGCTGGGGGATGCCCAGTTCGACGGTCAGCCGCTCGACCGCCTCCACCGCCAGCAAGGCGGACTCATCCTCCGAGAGCCCCTCGGTCACCTCGCCGAGCAGCCCGGCCAGGCGCGCGTAGCGCCCACGGCAGGCGATGCGGTTGTACCGCATAATCCGCGGCAGGAACATGGCGTTGGCCAGGCCGTGCGCCACCGGGTACCTCCCGCCGAGCGCCTGGGCCAGGGCGTGCCCCAGGCCGACGTTCACCTCGGCGAGGGCCAGCCCCGCAAAGTAGCAGCCCGCCAACATGCCGGTGCGGGCCTCCAGGTCGCTGCCGCGGGCCCAGGCCACGGGGAGGTGCGCGGCGATGAGGGCCACGGCGCGCTCGCCCGTCCCCTCGGTGACGGGCGAAGCCTTGGGTGAGGCGTAGGCCTCGATGGCGTGGGTCAGGGCGTCCATACCGGTCGAGGCGGTCAGCGCCGGCGGCAGGCCCAGGGTGAGGACGGGGTCCATGATCGCCACCGTCGGCAGGAGCAGGTTGCTGTTGACGCCCCGCTTGGCCCAGGCCGCCGGGTCCACGAACACCGCTGCCGCCGAGATCTCGCTGGAGGTGCCGGCCGTCGTGGGGATGGCCACCACCGGCAGGCCCTTCTGCCGCAGACGATCGAGCCCCCAGTAGTCGCCCACGCTGCCCGGGTTGCGGGCCAGGGCGGCGGCCATCTTGGCCGTGTCGAGCGACGAACCACCGCCGAGGCCAATGACGGCCTGGGCGCCTCGCTCGCTGAGCAGTGCCGCACACTCTTCGGCCAGGTGGTAGGGCGGCTCCGGCTGGACGGCGTCGTACACGGTCACCTCGGCGGCCAGCCCGGCCACGACGCGGTCGACCAATCCCGCCCCGCGGACGCCGGGGTCCGTCACCAGGACGACGCGCTCCGCGCCGAGCTCGGCCAGGGCGCCGGCCAGCTCACCCACGGCGCCCGGCCCAAAGTACACCACGGGCGCCGAACGCAGGCGGTTGATGCCGGTGAAGCTCATTTCGGATCCTCCTTGCGCGCCCTGCGCGCGCCTAGTAGCGCCTGGGCCTCTGCGGGTAAGGCTGGAATGGCGTGCGGGGCTCACGAGAGACCCAATCGGAGCCCTGCTCGAGCGCAGATAGCGAACGCAACAGGTCCAAGGTGACCCAGCGCGAGGCCTGCGGCCGGCGGGCGTACTCCCACAGGCCGTAAGGGCCCTGCAGCCTGCTCACAAAGGCGACCATGTCGGCCACGCGGCCATCCTCCCGCCCGAGGCCGATCCGCGCGCAGAGGTCCAACACCTGGGCCGAATCGAAGCGGGCAAAGTGGGTCAGCGAGCCGCGCGCCTCCTCAACGCCGAGCGTGCGGGCCACCTCGAACCCGAGGGTCTGCTCCTCGCGCGTCTCGCGGCCCAGCAGCAGGTCCAGCCCCCGACGGGCGGGCTCCTTGTGGCGGCGGTGCGGGTGCAGGGCCAGAGCGGCCAGAGCGGCGGTCGTGCTCGATCGGCACCCCCAGCGCGAGTGCGCCAGCCGACGGTAGCCGCCGACGCCCCCCAAAACCCCCGCCACGATGCCGGTGGGCCAGGCGCCGTCCTCCAGCCGCTGGGCCAGGAGCCACTCGTAGGCGCGCTCGGCGCGGGTATCCTGAGCATACCCACAGGCCGCCAGCGCCCGCAGCGGCTGCGCCGTCTGTAGCGGCTTCATGGTGTAGGCGTCACGGGCGCCCTCGCGCTCCTCGTCGGCCAGGGAGGCCAACGGCCAGCGGCCGTCCGCCTCCTGCCGCGCCCAGAGGTACTCGGCGCCCCGCGCTACCGGCGCGAACTCGGCCCCGAAGCCCAGGTAGCCGAGGCGCGTCAGCGCCAGCGACGTGGAGGCCACCACCCCCGCCTGCGCACCGGCCCCCAGCCCCAACCAGGAGCCGTCCGGCTGCTGGCGGGCCACCAGATCGGCCACCAAGGGGTCGCCCGTGCGCAGGGGGCTCAGCTCGCGCACCTCGGCGTCGTCCTCGGCGCGGCCGAGGAGGTCGCGCAGCGCCAGCCAACGCAGGCAGGGGGACGGATCGGCGAGGAGCAGCGCTGCCCAGGTCATGGCGCCCCCTCCAGCGCCGCGCGCAGGTAGGGCGCCGTGGGTGTGTCGAGCGTCGCCACCGCCTCCGGCGGGCCTTCGGCGATCACGCGCCCCCCCTCCGGCCCACCGCCGGGGCCCAGCTCTACCAGCCAATCACAGGCGGCCAACAGGCGCGGATGATGCTCAGAGACCAGAACGGTGCTCCCGCCGCCGGCCAGGCGGCGCAGGACGCCCACCAGCCGGGCCACGTCGTCGAGGTGCTGGCCGAGGGTGGGCTCGTCGAGGATGTAGAGCGTCTCGGGGCGCCTGGGCCGGCACAGCTCGGCGGCGATCTTGAGGCGCTGGGCCTCCCCGCCTGAGAGGGCATAGCCCGGCTGCCGCACCACCAGGTACCCCAGCCCCACCTCCCGTGCTGCCGCCAGCGGCCGCGCCAGGCGCGGGTTGGTGCCAAAGAGGGCCCAGACCTCGTCGAGGGTGCGGCCATAGATCTCGGGCAGGGGGATGCCCTGCAGCCGCACGTCCCAAGCCTCGGGCACGCAGCCCGTGCCGCCGCAGACCTCACAGGGGGTGAACACGTCGGGCAGGAAGCCCATCTCTAGCCGGGAAAAGCCGCTGCCGTTACAGGCCGAACAGCGCCGCCCCAGGGCGTCCTCGTCGAGGCCCAGGGCGCGGGCCTCGACGGTGTCGGCATAGAGGGCGCGCAGGGGCCGCTCCAGGGCCAGGATGCTGGCCGGGCTCACTACGCCGGCGCGGCGCTGGTCGACGATGATGGCCCGTGCGGGGGCGCCGTCGATGCCGTCGTGGGCGCCGGGGGCCAGCGGCTCCTGGGCCATCGAGGTGGTGTGCTTTTGCGGGGCCAGGGCCCGGCCGACGGTGTCTACCAGCAGGGTGGACTTGCCCGAGCCCGACACGCCGCACAGCCCCACCAGCAGGCCGAGGGGGAAGCGGACGTCCTGGCCGGCCAGGTTGTTGGCTCGCGGCCGGCGCACCGTCAGCCAGCCGCGCGGCGTGCGACGGCGCGCGGCGACGGGCAGGCGGGCCTCCCCGCGGAGCCAGCGGCCCGTCGGCGTGTCGGCCAGGCGGACGGCCTCCGGGCTCCCCTGGGCCACCACCGTGCCCCCGGCCGTGCCGGCGCCGGGGCCCATGTCTACCACGTGGTCGGCGGCGCGGATGACCTCCTCGTCGTGCTCGACGACGATAACCGTGTTGCCCTCCTCGCGGAGGGAGCGCAGCGCCGCGACCAGGGCGCCCACCTCGCGGGGGTGCAGGCCGCGGGTGGGCTCGTCGGCCAGGATGGTGAGCGAGGTGAGTCCGCTCCCCAGCAGCCCCGCCAGCCGGATGCGCTGTGCCTCTCCGGCAGAGAGGCTGGCCGCCTCGCGGTTTAGGTGTAGGTAACCGAGCCCCACCTGCGCGAGGAAGTGCAGCCTGCGGCGGGCGGTGGCCAGGTTGGCCGCGGCGGAGTGCCCCTCCGGCAGCCAGCCGGCCACGCCGTCGAGCACCTCGGCCAGCCGGGCCAGGGGCGCCTCGCTCAGGGCGTGCACGTCGTGCCCGCCCAGGGTGACGGCCAGGTACTCTGGGCGCAGGCGGCGCCCGCCACAGGCCGGGCATGGCTCGAACGCGGTATAGGTGCCCCCCAGGTCCCACTCACCCACCCAGCCGTAAAACCCGCGGAAGACGTGGCGGGCCGTGTGCGTGCGCCCCGAACGGCCGGTATAGTGCACCTCGAGCGGCTCGGGGTCGCCAAAGAGGAAGGCCTGCTGCGAGGCAGGGGTCATCTCGTCCCACGGGGTGCGCGCTGGGTCAAAGCCGTAGCGAGCCGCCAAGGCCTGGACCATGTCGTACCCGCCGTTGAACGGCTCGCACAGGTACCCTTTGGGGAAGAACCCCGGTGAGTACATGGCCCCGCCACACAGGGGCCGCGCGGGGTGGATGATCAGCTTCTCAGGCTGGGGCACCAGGAGCGTGCCCGTCCCGTGGCACTGCGGGCAGGCGGCCGAGTAGGTGCGCGCGTCAAAATGGCGTGAGCGCGCCAGCGGCGCCGTCGCGCCGCAGGAGGGGCAACGCCACGCCTCCCCCCGGACCATCTCGGCGCTGCACTCCAGGCAGCGCCGCTGGCCGGCGCTGGCCAGGAGCGCGGCCAGGTGATGGGTGATCTCGGTGGCGGTGCCGACGGTGGCGCGCCGCTCGTGCAGGCGCCGCTCCGGCCCGGCCACGACGGCCACCCCCAGGCCGGTGATGCCCTCAACCGGGGCCTCCGGCCCCTCCCGGGTGGTCTGCCGCTCGTAGAGCGAGAGGGTCTCCAGGTATCTGCGGCGCGCTTCGGCCTCCAGGACGTCGCCCACCAGGCTGGACTTGCCCGAGCCCGACACCCCCGTTACCACGGTGAGGGCGCGCTTGGGGATGTCGACGTCGACGCCGCGCAGGTTGTTGGCCCGGGCGCCGCGGATGGCGATGCAGGCGGAGCGCCGCCCGGCCTCGGCCGGCGCTTGCCGGGGGGCCAGGGCCTCTTCCTCGCGCAGGGCGCGGCCCGTCAGCGAGCCGTCGGCCGCCGCCAGCCCCTCGACGGGCCCCTGATAGAGCACCCTGCCCCCCTCGGGGCCCGCCCCGGGGCCCAGGTCGACGGCCCAGTCCGCCGCGCGGATGACGTCGGCATTGTGCTCCACCACGACGACCGTAGCCCCCGCCCGGGCCAGGCGGTCCAGCACGGTCAGCAGGCCAGCGACGTCCTGGGGGTGCAGGCCGGTGGAGGGCTCGTCGAGGATCAGCATCTGCCCCCCGAGGGCGCGCCGCCCCAGGTAGCGGGCCAGCTTGACGCGCTGCGCCTCCCCGCCGGAAAGGGTCGGCGAGGGCTGCCCCAGGGTGAGGTAGCCCAGGCCAATGTCACACAGCGCGTCAAGGATGCGCCCCGCGGCGGAGCGTTCCCCCTCCGGCAGGCGCACATCGGCGGCCAGCAGGTCGCGCACCTGAGCGATGGATAGCGCCAGGACGTCAGCGATCGAGAGGTCACGCCCCTCGAACGGCACCCGGGCGGCCAGGACTTCGTCGCGGAAGCGCTGCCCGTCACACGCTGAGCAGGGGATCCAGGTGGAGGGGAGGTAGCGCATGGCCACCTCGACGGCGCCGATCCCCTGGCAGGTGGGGCAGGCGCCCTCGGGGCGGTTGAAGGAAAAGCAGGAGCCGGCCAGTCCCGTCTGGCGAGAGAACAGGTCGCGCAGCAGGTCGGCCAGCTTGGTGTAGGTGGCCGGGTTGGAGCGGGGGTTCCTGCCGATCGGCCCCTGGTCGACGAGCACCCCCCGCAGCGCCGGCCCCTCGATGGCCCGGCAGCCGCGCGGCTCACCCGCGGCCAGGGAGGCGGCCAGGACGTCCTCGACGAAGGTGCTCTTGCCGGAGCCGGAGACGCCGGTGATCACCGTGAGGCGGCCCAGGGGGATGGCGAGATCGACGCTCTGCAGGTTGCGCAGGTGCGCGCCGCGCACCCACAGGAACCGCCTGGGCGCGGGCCGGCCCGGCGGGGGGGCCACCCGCTGGCGCAGGCTAAAGTGGCGGCCCGTGGGCGTGTCGGCCGCCCAGAGGCCCGCGACGCTGCCGGTGTAGATCACCCGGCCGCCCTCGCTGCCGGCGCCGGGGCCCAGGTCGATGGCGCGGTCGGCCTCGGCGGCGGCCACGCGGTCGTGCTCGACATAAATCACCGGGCCACCCAGATCGCGCAGGGCGGGCAGCAGCCGGCCGACGTCGGCGGGGTGCAGGCCGATGGTGGGCTCATCCAGCACGTGGAGCATGTCCTCGAGGCGGCTGGTGAGGGCCACGGCCAGCCGCACCCGCTGAGACTCGCCGCGCGAGAGGGTGGGGGAGGGGCGATTTAGCGCCAAGTAGCCGAGGCCGACCCGCTCGAGGGCGGCCAGCCGCCGGGCCATCTCTTGGCGCAGGCGCGCGGCCGAAAGGGGCAGGTCGGCGCCGGCCAGGAGGGCCGCGGCCTCACGCACCGAGAGGGCCAGCGTCTCGGCAAAGCGCCGGCCCTGCCAGCGCACCCCCGCCGCGTCGGGATGGAGGCCGCTGCCGGCGCACCGCTCACAGCCGCGCCCCTCGCAGTGCGGGCAGGGGGTGCGGAAGCGGATCGGCTCCAGGCTGCCGAACCAGGCCCCACACCCCGGGCAGACCGGCGCGCGCGAGAGGGTGGCCTCCTGCCCCGGCGTGGCCAGCGTCAGGGCGTGGGCGCCGAGGGCGGCGGCCGCCTCGACCGCCCGGCGCGCTGTGGCCGTGTCCACGCTCCCCTCGGCGCGCAGGACGGTCACGTCCAGGCTGTGCGGTAGGGCCGGGGCGAGGGGTTGGCCGCGCCAGGGCGCGCCATCGACGCAGAGCGCCGCCCGCCCGAACTGGGCGCCCAACATGGCCAGCAGGGTCCGATGGCTGCCGGCGGCCCCGCGCACCAGCGGGACGCGCACCTCGAGCGGGCCCCGGCCGCTGGCGGCGGCCAGCCGCTCGAGGAGGTCGTCCTCGCTGAGCACCTCGAGGGCCGCCTCGCAGCGGGCGCAGCGGCGCTCTCCATAGCGCGCGTACAGCAGGCGCAGAAAGGGGTGCAAGCCCGAGGCGGTGGCCAATGTGGAGAGGGGGTTGCGGTTCAGCAGGTTCTGGCCGACGGCTACCGCCGGCCCCAGGCCGGTGGCCGCGTCTAGCCGGGCCGGCGCCAGGCGCAGCGCCGCCGAGCCGAGTGAGTACACCTCGAGGGAGCGCCGGCGCGCTTCGTGGTAGACGGTGTCAAACACGAGTGACGTCTTGCCCGAGCCCGACACGCCCGTGACGACCGTCAGGCCGTCGCCGAACTCGGCGTCGACGTGCTGGAGGTTGTGCTCCCAGGCGCCGCGGATCGAGATGGGCATCGTCCCCCCGCAGGAAGGCTGGCCGCTCAGGCAGCTTCGGCCATGGTAGCGCGGGGGGCCGCCCGCCGCAAGGGGCGTATGCCGAGCGCCGGCCGGCCCGCTGCTGCCGCGCGCTGCCCCCCTCCCGCCCGCGCGGGCTGAGGGTCCCCGCGGCCGCCTGGACCTCACGTTGGCGCTAATCTAGAATGGTCACGGGCGCCCCGGAGGGCGCCCCTGGGCAACAACACACCCGGCACGGAGGACGCACCTTGCAGCGCGACACGCGGCACTACAAGGACTTTGAGTTCAACCTGCGCGAGCTGGCCGGCTCGATGGGGGACTTTGGCACCCTCTTTCCCCTGGCCATCGGCCTCATCGCCGTCAACCGCATGGACCCGGTGGCCCTTTTCGTCATGATCGGCCTGACCAACATCGTCACCGGCCTGGTCTACCGGCTGCCGATGCCGGTGGAGCCCAAGAAGGTCGTCTCGGTGGCGGCCATCGCCCAGGGCTGGCCGGCCTCGCTGGTGGCCGCCAGCGGCCTGGGGCTGGGGATCGTCTGGTTCGTCCTGGCCCTCTCCGGCCTGATGCGCCGGCTGGTGGCCATCACGCCGGTGTACGTCATCCGCGGCATCCAGCTGGCCCTGGGCATCACCCTCGGCATGCAGGCGGTGCGCCTGGCGTTGCCGGCGCCCTGGTGGGCCCTGGCGGCCATCGGCATCATCCTGCTCCTGCGCGAGTCCAAGTACGCGCCCGCCGCGCTCGTGATCATGGGGCTCGGCGTGGGCATTATGGCCGTGCGCGGTGACCTGCTGCCGCACCTGACCTTCGGCATATCGCTGCCGCGCTGGCAGCCCCCGCGGCTGGGCGAGGTCTGGCAGGCCATGGTCCTGGCCGGCTTTGCCCAAATCCCCCTGACCCTGACCAACGCCGTCCTGGCCACCGCCACGATGATCCGCGACCTCTTCCCCGACAAGCCCGTCAGCGAGGAGCGCCTGATGCTGAACATGGGCGCCATGAACGTGGCCTCCTCGTTCTTTGGCGGGATGCCGCTCTGCCACGGCTCGGGGGGCCTGGCCGGGCAGTACTACTTTGGCGCGCGCACCGGCGGGACGAACATCCTCGAGGGGCTGATCGAGATCGCCCTGGGGGTGTTCCTGGGGCGCTCGCTACTGGGGATTCTGAGCGCCTTCCCGATGCCGCTTATCGGCGGGATGATGCTCATGGTCGGCGTGCAGTTCGTGCAGCCGATCCTGCGGCTGCGCCGCTGGGCGCTGGCGCTGGCCCTGCTGACCGCGGCGGTCTCGGTGGCCACCAACATGGCCTTCGGCTTCCTGGCCGGCCTGGCCGCGGCGCACCTGCTGCGCTGGCTGGCGGCGCGGGGCGTGCCAACCGTTTCTGCGGAGGAGTTGTAGCGAATGATCGCCATCGAAACGCGCGGGCTGACGCGCTACTATGGAGACCTGTGCGCGGTGGACCATCTGGACCTGGAGGTCGGCCAGGGCGAGCTCTTTGGCTTCCTGGGGCCTAACGGTGCCGGCAAGACCACGACGATCCGTATGCTCACCGGCCTTATCCGCCCCACTGAGGGGACTGCGCGGGTGGGCGGGCACGATGTGGCGCGCGACGTCCTCGCGGTGAAGAGCCTGGTGGGGATGGTGCCACAGCGGTCTAGCCTCTACGCCGAGCTCAGCGCCCGCGACAATCTGATCTTTGTGGCCAAGTTGTACGGGTTGCCGCGGGCCGAGTGGCGCCCGCGGGCCGAGGCGCTGCTGGCCCAGGTGGGCCTGGCCGAGCGGGCGGACTCCCAGTTCCGTACCCTCTCCGGCGGGATGAAGCGGCGGCTGACGATCGCGGCGGCGCTCGTCCAGCGGCCCGCCATTCTGTTTCTGGACGAGCCCACCACCGGGCTCGACGTGCAGGCGGCCCGCGGCATCCGCCGCCTGGTGGCCGGGTTGCGCAACGCGGGCGTCACCGTCTTTCTGACCACGCACCTGATCTCAGAGGCCGAGGCCCTGGCCGACCGTGTGGCGATCATCGTTCGCGGCAGGCTTGTCGCGCTGGACAGCCCAGCCGCCCTGTGCGCTGCGTGCAGTACGCAGATCCTGCTGGAGGCGGAGGTTGTCGCGCCTGATGCGGCTCTGTTGCAGGCGCTCGCGGCCCTCCCTTCGGTCGAGGAGATCACCCCTCGGAGTGACCGACTGATCCTCAGGCTGGCGGCGCTGCGCGAGGGGCTGGCTGAGGTGGCCGCAGTCCTACAGGCCCGCGGTAGCGACATACGCTCTGTCCGCACGGTAGTGCCCTCGCTCGAGGAGGCTTTTGTGCATCTGACCCATCTGGACGCCGAGGCAATGCAGCGAAACGGCGGCGGGGCCCCGAACGGAGGACAGGCATGAGCACGTCGCAGTGGGCACGGGCCTGGCATATCACAGCCAAGGATATCCGCACGTATTACCTCAAGCCGCCCCTGATCTCCTGGGGGATGCTCTTTCCGCTGGTCATGATCCTGGCCTTTGCCGTGCGCTCCCCGGGGGACATGCGCGGCACGATGCCCGGGCTGGTGGGCATGACGGCGCTGTTCGGAGCCACCTCGGTAGAAGCGGTGGCCATCGCATTTGAGAAGCGCATTGGCGCCATGGAACGCCTGGTGATGGCGCCCCTCACGCCGCATGCCCTCTTGATTGGGAAGACCGCCAGCGGCGCGCTCTTTGGTACCGCTACCGGAGCGCTGGTCTGGCTGATCAGCACCGCCGCCTATGGCCTGTCGTTCGGGGCAGGCCTGCCCCTGCTGGTGATCGCCCTCAGCAGCGTCTGCTTTGCGCTGTTGGGCGTCCTGGTGAGCCTCCTGATGCGCGAAGTCTTCGACGCCATGACCTTCTCCAACGTCTTTCGCTTCCCGATGATCTTCCTGGGCGGCGTGTTCGTGCCTCTTGTGAGGATGGCACCGCCGCTGCGCTGGATAGCCAGCGCTCTGCCCCTCACTTATGCGGTGGACGCCCTGCGGCACCTCACTCTCGCTGGGGAGGGGGCCTGGTACCCTTTCTGGTCGGACTGGGCGGTGCTCCTCGCGTTTGGCGCGGCCCTGTACGCCGCGTCGCTTTGGCTCTTGGAGCGCCGGCTTGAGGACCTGATTGATTGAGCACAGGCAGGGCAGTGCCGCCAGAAGGCGCCCGCTGGCCCGGCCGTGCCCGCGGCACGCCTTCGCGCAAGGCCTGCTCCCTGGCCAGCGTGCCCCTCAGCGCCCCTTCTCGATCGCCTCGATCAGGCCGCGCATGTACCCCACGGCGAACAGGCGCCCGAGCAGGCTGTAGCCCGGGCGGGCGTTGTCGTCCCCCTCGAGCGTCGGCACGTGGTCGGGGCGCATCGGCCCGTCAAAGCCCGCCTCGAGGTAGGCCTTCATGGCGGCGTACATGTCGGTCTCGCCGTCGTCGTGGAACATCTCCGTAAAGTGGTAGCGATCGCCCTTCAGGTTGCGAAAGTGGGCAAAGAAGAGCTTCTCCTGGCCGGCAAAGCGCCGAATCTCGGCCGGCAGGTCGGCACCCATCTCGGCAAAGCAGCCCTGGCAGAAGGTGATGCCGTTCACCCGGCTGGGCACCAGGTCCACGACGCGCTGCAACGCCTCGGGCGAGGTGAGGATGCGCCCGATGCCGCGGATCGGCGAGAGGGGTGGGTCGTCGGGGTGGATGGCCAGGAGCACGTTGGCCTCCTCGGCGGCGGGGACCACGGCCTGCAGAAAGTAGTTCAGGCTATCCCACAGGCGCTCCTCGGCCACCTGGCCGTACTCGCTGAGCGGGCCGCGCGCCACGATGTCGTGGTCGTAGGAGGTGGCCAGCGCGTCTCCGCGGACGCGCGTGGTGAACGAGGTACGCAGCCAGCCAAAGACGGCCATCCAGTTGTAGCAGACGATCGGCACGCCCGCCGCGCCGAGGTTGCGCAGCCCCGCGCGCCAGCGCTCGATGTCCTCGTCGCGCCCGGGGAGGCCGAGCTTGACCCGGTCGGGAATGGCCATGCTCTCGATGACCATCAGCCGCAGGCCGGCGTCCTCGATGCGCTTGCGCAGGGCCACGATCTCGCCAAAGCCGTGCAGCGGGTCATCCCCGCGCGGCGGCAGGCCGGTGACCACGCCGTCGGCCGAGATCTGGCGGGCCAGTTTGAGGTACGACTCGGTGATGCTCGGGAGCACAAGCGCGATCTTCATGGCCGCTAACCGTCCTTTGCGCGTGGGAGCGCCGCCGGCGGCGCCTGCGGATGGCGCATGCTAGCACCGCGGATGGGGGGCGTCAACGCCCGGCCGCGGCTTGACCGGCCCTGCCGTGAGGGAGTACCGTACTCCTGGTGACGACGGCCTGGCACCCCGAGGAGGCGATCATGACCAAGGACCTGCACAGCGACCCCGCCGAGCCCGCTCCCGACCCGCTGGAGGCCGGGCGGAGCATGGCCCGCCGGCTGGCCCTTCTGCACATGGCCTACGCGCGCACCCTGGTCGACGCGCTGGGCGATGAGGCCGGGCAGGCGCTCATCCGCCGGGCGATTGCCGCCTACGGAGCGCACGTCGGTGAGCGCGTCCGCCGCAGCGTGGAGGCCCTCGGGCTGGAGCCGACCCCGGCCAACTACGCCGCGGGGGATGACGTCCCGCCGTCCCTGTTCCCCTCCCGCTCTGTCGAGGTCGACGGCGAGGCGCGCAGTCGCTCGGGCGCCTGCCCGCTGTGTGCGATCTGGCGGGAGTATGGGGAGGAGGCCCTGGGCGGCCTCTACTGCGGCGTCGACCCGGCCAAGATGGAGGCCTACAACCCCGCCTGGACCATGGTGCACACGCGGCGACAGCCCCTTGGCGACCCCTACTGTGAGTTCGCCATCCGCCCGACGGGCGCGCAGGACGAGTAGCCGGGCGGCGCGGCTACGCCCCGGGAACTGCCGAGGCACGGCGTGCGTCTGGGCGGCGTGAGGCTGGTGCACTCTGGGGCGCACCCCAAGGAGGGCGTAGATGACGGCAAGAGGGGTTCCGCGCGGGTGGCAGGTGGCGATCGTCGTGATCGTTGTCGGCGCGATTGCGGCGCTGGTCCTGGTACTGTGGCCGGCCGCCGGCGAAGTGGTGCTTACCGCCGACGACAACGGGCGCGCCGTGGAGCTGCGTCAGGGTCAGCGCCTGGTGGTGCGGCTGGCCTCCAACCCCACCACCGGCTACTCCTGGGCCCCCGTCGACCTGGACGCCTCTCTGCTGGAGGCCGAGGAGCCGCTCTTCCAGGCTGACAGCGAGCTCCTGGGCGCCGGCGGCACCGAGTCGCTCGGCTTCCGCGCCCTGGTGCAGGGGCAGACGACCCTGACGCTCGCCTACCGCCGTCCCTGGGAAGAGGGCGTCGCCCCGCTTGAGACGGTGACCTTCGCGGTGACCGTGCGGTAGGCCGGCGGCCGCGCCCGGCCACGGCACTGCGGAGGTGCGCTGGCCTAGGCGCCCTCTTTTTCTTCCTCCTCGTCATCGGGGCGGCAGTGGTCGGCCATCCAGTCCTCTACCTCGCGCAGGGCCCCGTCCATCTCTAGGCAGGTGGCGACGGCGATCTCGCTGGCCAGGATGTCTTTGCCGTGCTCAAAGAGGCGACGGTCCGTGATCCCCAGCGGGCGCATGGTGTGCAGGACGTAGAGGGTCGCCACGGCCTCGGCCACCCGAGCGAACGAGCCCGAGTTGAGCATCTCGCCGATGGTGACCTGGCGGCTGCGGTAGTCTCTGTCGATCTCGTTCTCCTGCGGGGGGATGCAGCAATAGAGCATGTCGCGCAGGCGGGAGGCTGGGGCAGCGCAGCGTAGCCCCGAGTTCTCGGCCCGGCTGACCGGCACCATGAGCTGCCTGGTGCGGGTGGGCTCCCCGGCGGCCATGGTGTCGATGATATAGTACCTGCGGCTCTGCTCGCCGAGGCTCTTGTTCTCAATGGCGACGATGGTGCCCGCGCCGTGCGTGGGGTGGACCACCTTCGTCCCGACCGAATACGTTACCACTGTCGCTTCCTCCTCCAGACTCGGGCTCAGCCACCCGGCCAGGTGTGCTGGCGGGGCGAGCCAGGGGTCGATAGCCCACTGCGGGGTTCTGTCTCGGCTGGTCTCCTTTCCGCGGAGTGATGCACGGGCCGGCGGGCTGCCCGCACGCGTGCGTTTGGCGGGGCCGCCCACTGCCGGTTCGAGAGGGACGCGCGGCCCGGGCCGGGCGCGTCGCCGTTCGGGATACATCTGCCAGGGTGTAGAGCGCCGCGTGGGCCACTCTGTCGGGGTGATGGCGTTCCACAGGCGGGCGGTCTGTTGGCAGAGATGTCGCGCGCAGCAAAGACTCTTTCACGGCTTTATTGTACACCATCTTGACGATAATAGCAAATGCTCTCTGGTGCCCTTTGTGTGCATGTGGGCTAGTCTAATCAGGTTTGATATGGTTGGTTGACTATCTCCCTGGGCCCGTCGGCATCGCGCGCGGCGGGCCGGCCCTGTTGACCGCCCCCCTCCGCCCTCCTATACTGCCCACAGCCACTTGCTCAGGAGGGTTGCAGGCCCATGGAGTCCGCCTCTGTGCCCGTGCCGGGAACCGCTGCCCCGGCAGCGATCGAGCGCCGCCGTCCGCTGATAGTGGGCATCGCCGGGGGAACCGCCAGCGGCAAGACGACCATCTGCGGCCGCCTGGTGGAGCGCCTGGCGGGCTACACCGTGCTGGACATGCACATGGACCGCTATTTCCTGCGCGTCAAGCCGCGCATGCGTGCCCCGATCTCGGGCCTCGACTACGAGGACCACAACCACCCCTCCTCTTTCGACCTGGACGCCCTCGTGCGCGACCTGGACGCCCATCGCCAGGCCGCCGAGGCCGACGTCATCATCGTCGAGGGCCTGCTGACCCTCTACCACCAGCCCCTGCGCGAACGGCTGGACCTGGCCATCTACCTCGACGCCCCCTCCGACGAGCGCATCGTGCGCCGCCTGCGCCGCAATATGGCCCGCGGGCTCGATTTCGACGGCATCGCCCAGTTCTACCTGGATTCCGTCCGCTTCCGCCACGAAGAGTTCGTCGAGCCGTCGCGGTGGCACGCGGACCTGGTGCTCAACGGTGCCTATCCCTCCGACCGCGGCTTGACCGTGGTGGCTGATTGGATCCGGGCTCAGATCGCGCCCCAAGGCTGACGACACCACACACCGGGAGGCTGCCAATGGCGCTGTCGTACCGACCCGTCGGCACCAGGGACCTCCTGTTCGTCGAGCGGCTCATCCGGGAGATGATGCCCACCTTTTCCGTCGGCCAGGAGGAGGTCCGGCGGCTCTTGGGCCGCCAGGAGGATGAGACGGGCCTGCTGCTGGCCATCGAGGAGGGTGGCGAGCGGGTGGGCGTCATCGGCGCGTACGCCGTGGGAGAGCCTCCTCCCCCCTCAGAGTGGCACCTGGTGGGGCCGTTCCTGCTGGCGCCGCGCAGAGAGCGCCTCTACCTGCCCACCATCCTCCGCCGGGCCATGGAAGAGGCCCGCGCCCTGGGCGGCACGACCATGCTTGCCCACCGGCTGGAGGGCGCCGAGGTGCCGCTCCTGTCCAGCGTGTGGCCGACGGTCGGCAATCGCGCCTTTTACGCCTGGCGCGGCGCTGACCTCCTGGAAGAGACCGGCTTTACTCAGATCGCCGAGGCCGATCGCCTGGTGCTCTCGGCGGAGGTGGCCGTGGCGCCGGGGCGGGTGCCGCCGTCCTGCGTGATTCGTCCCTACGCGCCCCCTGCTGACGCGGAGGCGGCCCTCGCCGTCGTCCGCGGGACGTTGGGCCAGGCCACCGCCATCCTGCGCCAGGCCTCCGCCGAGAACGCCCTCGTGGCCGTGGCCGGGGAGGCGATCGTCGGCGTGGTGGATTGGAGCGCGACCGAGCGGACCCTGCGCCACCTGGCCGTGGTCCCCGGGAATCAGGGCCGCGGCCTGGGCCGCGCCCTCCTGACCCATGCGGTGGCCCGCCTGCGCCAGGGGGCGCCCGGCGTCGTCCGCGTCGAGGTCGACCGAGACAATGCCCGGGCCATCGCCCTGTTCCGCAGCGCCGGGTTCCGCCATGAGTCCACCAATGCCAGTTTCGCCTGTGTCTTGTAAGGGGGCAATCCTGCCCCTGAGAATCGAAACGGAGAACGTGCCACGATGAAGGCGATGATGCTCTGGGAGCCGGAACGGATGGAAGAGGTCACCCTGCCGCTGCGCAAGCCCGGCCGGGGGGAGCTCCTGCTAAAGGTCGAAGCGTGCTCGATCTGCGGGTCAGACCTGGAGGCGTTCCACGGCTGGCACCCGACGGTGACCTACCCACGCGTGCTGGGGCATGAGGCGGCCTCGACCGTCGTCGAGGTGGGCCCCGGGGTGACGGGCTTCGCCGTGGGTGACCGCGTGGCCGGGGCGGGCCGGGCCTCTTGCGGCGAGTGTGCCGCCTGCCGCGCCGGTGCCAACGACCAGTGCAAGGCGCCGGGCGGGGTGGGCTTTTCGGCCCACGGCGCCTACGCCGAGTACATGCTCTCCAACACCCGCGACCTGGCCGTCATCCCCGCCGGGGT
>JAAZBY010000425.1 GCA_012513595.1 Chloroflexota bacterium | reverse complement strand
CCGGATGAACAGGCGCGACTCGCCCAGGCGGGCCGATATGCGCCGCGTGAGCGTCACGTTCTCACCGAACACCACCGCCTGGCGCATGCGACCGCGGGCCCAGGCCTCATATTCATCGCCGCGCCAGCCGCCATCCACCCACACGCCCTCGGCGGGCAGGTGGTTCAGGCGCCCGTGCAGGCCCAGCGCCTGGCCGTCGTCCACCGAGGGGGCGCCGGCGGTGGTCAGGCCACAGCCCGCCACCAGCCCGCCGTGAAAGGTGCGAAGCCAGCCGAGACCCTCGCGCTCGGCGTAGGCCGGATGCGCCGGCCCCGTGGACGATTGCCAAGACAGGGAGGCTCCGCGATAGTGCGCGGCGCCGATATCCATGCCGCGATCCAGCAGCGCCTCAAAGGAGAGGCCCGTGCCCGTCTCGAACTGGGCCACGCGCACGCCCCGCCCCGAGCCCTGCTGCAGCACCGCCTCGCGCACGCCGCCGACCTGCGCCAGGCTCCCCATCTGCGCCAGCAGCTCGCGCTGCGTATACGTCTTGCCATACAGTGTGACCATTGCTTGCTCCTTTGCGTCTCCCCTGGCCCTGCCGCTCTTGCTATGCAAGCAGCAGGTACGGTGCCTCGATATAGCGGGCGATCCCCTGCAGGAAACGCGCCGCCGGGCCGCCATCCACCAGCCGGTGATCGGCGGTGAGGCTCAGCCACATCTTTTGCCGGACCACCACCTGCCCGTCGACCACCGCAGGCACGGGGCGAATCCGCCCCACGCCCAGGATCGCGCACTCGGGCAGGTTGATGATGGGCGTGAACATATCCACGCCGAACATGCCCAGGTTAGTGATGGTAAAGGTCCCGCCCGTGAGTTCGTCCGGGTTGGACTTGCCCACGCGAGCGCGCTCCACCAGCTCGCGGAAGGTCCGCGCGAACTCGCGGATGCCCAGCGTCTGGGCGTCGCGCACCACGGGCACCAGCAGGCCACGGTCACTGTCCACCGCCAGGCCCAGATTGACCGACGGCATCTGACGGATCCCCTCGGGCGTCAGCTGGACGTTCACATAGGGGAACTCGACCAGGCAGCGCGCCACAATGACGCCCAGCAGGTCGTTGTACCCCACGTTGAACCCCAACTCGCCCCTGAGCGCGTCGCGCAGGCTCTCGCGCATGGCAACGAACGCCGTGGCGTCCACCTCGCTATGGATGGTGATCGCCGCCGTAGTCTGGGACGAGGTGGCCATCCGCTCGGCGATGATGGCCCGCACGCCGCGCATGGGCGTGACCTCGCCGGGGCCAGCGGCCGCGACAGGTGCTGCGGTGACAGAGACCGCGGCTGGAGCGGCGGGCCGCGAAGCGGCAGCCACCTCCCCGGCGGTCACACGGGTGCCGGCAGGGGTGATGCCCTCCAGTGCCACGCCCTCCCGCGCGGCCAGGCGCTGCGCCAGCGGCGTGGCCGCGGGCTGCGCGGCCAGCCAGGCCTGCACGTCGGCTTCGATGATGCGACCCTCAGGGCCGGTGCCTGTTACACGCGCCAGATCCACGCCCTTCTCCCCGGCCAGCCTGCGCGCCCGGGGCGAGGCCACGATGCGGCCCGCCGGCGCAGGCTCCGGGGCGACTGCGGCGGGTTCTTGCTCTGCTGCAGCCGTCTCTACGGCTGCCTCTGGCTCGGGGACGCCCGGCGCGGCGCCGCCGCCACCCGACTCCCCCAGCAGCGCGGAAATATCCTCGCCCGGCTCCCCGATGACGGCGACGGGCGTCAGCACCGGCACCGTGGCGTCGGCCCCCACCAGGATCTTGAGCAGGGTGCCTTTCTGGCTGGACTCTACCTCGAGCACCGCTTTGTCCGACTCGACCTCAAAGAGGATGTCGCCGCGGTTGACCGCATCGCCTTCCTTGACGAGCCACTCGACGATCGTGCCCTCTTCCATGGTCTGCCCCAGCTTGGGCAGGATCACAACTCTGGCCATTGGTTGCTACCACCTTCCTCGGTATATGGGCACGGATTACCGCCGCCGCAGCGTCTGCCGGATGCCGTCGATGATCGCTTGCACGCCCGGGATCGCCGCGTCCTCCAGCGTCTCCGCCATGGGCACGGGGACGTCGGCGGCCGAGACGCGCACCATGGGCGCGTCCAGATAGTCAAAGGCCACCTCGTTGATGCGCGTGAGCAACTCTGTCAGGAATGACCCGGTTTTGTAGCCCTCGGTCACGCCGACCACGCGGCCCGTCTTGCGCACCGAGGCCGCCACGATATCCATATCCAGCGGCTTGAGCGTGCGCAGGTCCACCACCTCGACGCTGATCCCCTCCTCGGCCAGTTTCTCCGCCGCCTCAAGCGCGCGGTGCACCATGCGCGAATAGGTGATCACGCTCACGTCGCTGCCTTCGCGCTTGACATCGGCCTGACCCAGCGGGATGACATAATCTTCCTCGGGCACGGCACCCTGGACGCCATAGAGCATCTTGTGCTCGATGAACATCACCGGGTTATCGTCGCGGATGGCGGCCTTGAGCAAGCCCTTGGCGTCATAGGGCGTGGCCGGCATGACCACATAGATGCCGGGGAAATGCGTCCACAGCGCCTCGAGCGACTGCGAGTGGTGCGCGGCGATGGAGCGGCCGGCGCCGCCCTCGCTGCGGATCACCATGGGCACGCGGGTCTTGCCGCCAAACATGTAGCGGTTCT
>JAAZBY010000424.1 GCA_012513595.1 Chloroflexota bacterium | reverse complement strand
GGGCGCTGGGCGTTGAGGCGCCCGATCATCTCACGGACGTGGGCGGTGCGGTCCTGCAGGTTGCCCCGCCCGGGCTTGAGCAGGTGCAGGTCCGAGCAGTGCGCCAGCGTCAGCCGATCGACTTCCGTGGGGACGATGCGCACGGCGTTGGGCTCTAGCCACTCGGCCCCGTTCACGGTGAGGAGCAGGTCGTACAGCCCCGGGGGAGCGCCGGCGGCCAGGTGCCCGTCCCAGGCCAGTGCTCCGCCGGACGCGGTCCCTGGGCCCTCCAGGGCCACCGGAACGGCCAGCCCCTGGCCGTGGAGTGTGGCCGTGGGGCGCCCGGCCGGCGCAGCCAGCACGATCGGTAAGCGCCCATCGGCGCCGACGACGTGCGGGCGTGCCCAGCGAGGCAGGTACAGTCGCAGGCGGGGCCTCTTGCTCACGATGCCGCCGGCTGCCACAGGCTGGCGGGAGCCAGGCCCGCCGCAGCGAGAAGCTCCGTCAGCCGCGCCAGGTTGCCCATCTCAGCCATCGAGTGCGCGTCGGTGGAGGTCGTCACCCTGGCGCCGGCGTCGCGAATCATGCCCAGGAAGGCGCGAAACACCGGGCTGTCGGCGCTGCTTAGCGCCTTGCGGCTGATCTCGATGGCCTTGCCGTGGGCAGCGGCCGCCTCCACGAACTCACGCAGGTAATGCTCGGGGACCAGCGACCAGTCCCACCTGTCGATGCGGCCACGTTCGGCGAAGCGGGGCGCCTCTACCCAGGGGTGGGCCACGACGTCCACGTACGGGCAACGCGTGACGATGCCCATCAGCCGGCGATGGTGGTCCTCGATGAAGGCGGTCACCGTGCGGACGCCCTCGCCGACGCCGTGGGCCGCGGCAAGATAAAAGTCCAGGCCCAGCCGCTCCTTGATGGCGGCGGCATCGGGGATGGAGATCGCCTGGCCCTGGAAGTCCAGTTCGGCGCCGACGTACAGCGCGCACGACGAGCGAACGGTGCGAAACTCGGCCACCAGGTGCTCCAGGCAGGAGAGGGGGTGTTTGGGCGCCGTGTCCAGATGCTCCACTATGCCGGCCGATTGGCAGCCCAGGCTCTCCAGGTGCCTGGCGATGTTGGCCACGGTCATCTCTTGGCGCGCGCCTTCCAGACGATAGCGCGTAGCGTGCACGTGCATATCCGACAGGGGCCAGTGATCCATGCGAGCGACTCCGTTCGGCAAATGGGCGGTCTGGGATGTACTGGCGCGCGGTGGTGAGGCCGGCCTCACCACCGCGCGGGCTTTCAGGCAGTACGGGTCAGGTTACGGGCAGCGCCCTAGGCGTGGTTTTCCGGGTCGTCCCAGAAGAAGACCGGCGTGCCCAGCAGGTGCTCGTTCAGGGTCGGCGTCTGGAACGGGTAGGAGCCCAGGAAGTTCCGGATGCCGTTCTTGACGATCACGGGGCCGGGCTTTTCGCCCAGGACGCCGATGACGGGCGCCTCACGCACCCAGATGTCCATGATGCGGTTGTGCGCCTCGATGCGCTCCTGCTCGTCGGGGTTCACGCGGGCCTTGTCTGAGATCTCCCAGATGTCCCACAGCCAGTGTCCCTCGGGGGGCGGCTCGCCGTTGGGGTCGTCGTGGTTGAGCTTCCAGAGCCCCCAGGCGCCCGCCCAGGTGCGCGAGACCTTCTCGCCGGTATGATAGTCGTCCGGCTTCAGATAGATGAACGTATAGTGGCCGCCACCCTGCCAGGCCGCCTCCAACTCGTTGGCCGCAAAGCGCTCATAGTACAACGAACGCTCGTGGACCTTGAGGTTGGCCTTGATGCCCACGTCGGCAAAGTACTTGATGACCATCTCGGCCGAGTCCAGCTCGGTCGAACCGGGGGGGTTGTACGTCTCCATGATGAAGGAGAGCGTTTCACCCGAGCCGTCGGTCCACTTGCGGAAGCCGTCGCTATCGCGCTCGGTGAACCCGGCCTCGTCAAGCAGGCGGTTGGACTCGTCGGGGTCATAGTTGGCAAAGGCCTTGGTGGCCGGCTCATAGTAGTGCGGCCCCATCGAGGAGGGGCTGGCCTGCCGCGGCGTGCACATGCCGTCGTAGACCAGCTCGTTGATCTCCTCGCGGTCCACGGCCAGGTTCAGGGCGATGCGCACGTCCCGGATGTTGAAAAAGTCAGAGACGCGCTTGTTCTTGCTGGCGTGGTTCGGGCCGAAGGTGTCCCCGTCGTCCGTCCTCCACAGGTCCACACGGTAGCCGCCCTTTTCCGCGCCGTCCTTGAACAGCGTGTAGTTGCCGATGTCCACGTGGCGGCCCTGCAGGTCGATCTCCCCGTTCAGGATCCACATGTTAAAGACGTCGGTAGACTCGAACAGCCGGAAGGTCACCCGGTCCACGTAGGGAAGCTGCTGTCCCTCGGCGTCCACCCCGATAAAGTACGGGTTGCGCTCGATGATAAAGAGCTCGCTGGCCAGCTGGTTGGTGGCGATGTAGGGGTGGAGCACCGGCCGATCGACGTTCATGTACCAGTCGTTGCGGTCGTCAAAGTACTCGGCCCAGCTGTTAAAGCCGGCTTCCTTGACCTTGGCTTCCAGCGCAGCCTTGTCGTCAGTGTACTCGATATGGAACTGCTTCATATAGTGCGACGGCATGAAGGGCCCGCCGGAGTTCTGCTGGTGCATGAACACCGGGAACGAGTGGGCAAAGCGCATGACGACGGTGAGGTCGTCGACGATCTCCAGCTCCATCAGGACGGGCGGCTCGCCGGTCGAGTAGGCCCCTGGCAGCGCCGAGGTGAGGTCCTTGTTCTTGACGACGTCCTCGAACCACCAGCGCACGTCCTCGCTAGTAAAGAGCTCACCGTCAGACCAGCGCGTCCCCTCACGGAAGTGGATGGTGAACTCGGAGGCGCTCTCGTCGAGCTCCCAGGCCTCGCAGAGGTCTGGGCGCAGGCTGAGGTCGGGGTTGAAGTGGGTCAGGCTGCAGGCCACCCAGTGCGTGGCTACGGCCGAGTCTTTGACGCCCTTGAAGGCCTTGCGGATGGTGCCGCCGTACTTGCCGATCGTCTCGATGACGGGGTAGACG
>JAAZBY010000423.1 GCA_012513595.1 Chloroflexota bacterium | reverse complement strand
GTTGGCCCGGCTAGGGATTGCGTCGCGCGCCGCGCCGGCCGGCCGGTTCCTCGTCCTTCAGCTCCTCGGTCAGGGCCCAGAGCTGGTGCTCGAGCTCAGTCATGCGCGCCGTCAGTGCGCCGTAGGCCTCGGCGAAGGGGTCGGGGAGCCGCGCGTGCTCGAGGGTGGGCTGGGCTTCGGGCGCCAGGTGCGGCCCGCGCACCACGCGCGCCGGCACGCCCACCGCCGTCGAATCCTCGGGCACCGGCTTGATGACGACCGCGCCAGAGCCGATGCGCGCGCAGTCCCCCACGGTGATAGGCTCAAGGACCACGGCATTGGAGCCGATCACCACGCCGTTGCCGATGGTCGGGTGGCGCTTGCCCTTGTTCAGAGAGGTGCCGCCCAACACGGCGCCCTTGTAGATCAGCACGTCGTCGCCGATCTCGGCCGTCTCGCCGATGACGATGCCCATGCCGTGGTCGATGAAGAAGCGGCGCCCGATGGTGGCCCCGGGGTGGATCTCGATCCCGGTGAGGAACCGCGTCAGGTGCGACACGAACCGCCCGCCCAGGTGCAGCCCATGGCGCCACAGCCAGTTGGCCACGCGGTGCAGCCAGATGGCATGGAGGCCCGGATAGCAGGTAAGCACTTCTACCAGACCGCGGGCGGCCGGGTCCTTTTCAAAGACCGTGGCGATATCTTCACGGATGCGTGTGAGCATCTAGGCTTCCTCTACGCTGATGGTCAGTGCTGTGCCGCACGTCTCCAGGAGGACGTCGGCCAGAGTGGTGCTGTCCAAGGTTTCCTTCAGGCGGGCCGAGACGACGGCCCAGACGCTGCGCGTGGCGCAGGTGGCCTCCCGGGCACAGCAGGCATCCTCGCGCATGCAGTCCAGGCTCATGAGCGATCCCTCCACGGCGCGAAAGATGTCTCCCACGCTGATCTCCGCCGGCGAGCGAGAGAGCATGTAGCCGCCGTGGACGCCACGGACGCTCTCCAGCAGGTCCGCGCGCCGCAACGAGGCTGCGATGCGCCCCAGGTAGGGCAGGGGCAGGCCCTGTGCGTCAGCTACTTTGCTCAGCGGCACCGGGCCAGCCCCATGGTGGCGTGCCAGTTCGACCATGGCGTGCAAGCCGGTGCGTTCCTTGGATGACAGCTTCATGGATCAATCCTTACTTAAAAATCCGGATTATAGTAGCACAAGGGCCCGGCGCCGTCAATATCGGCGTCGGGACGCTGTCGGCAGAGTACACGGAGGGAGAATGTGACGCGCGAGGAGCGGGGCGCCCGCGCGAGCGCCCCGCAGCAGGGTGCCCTCAGGTGATCAGCCCCGGGAGGAGGTCCAGCCCCTGGAAGGCCGCGGCGATGAGGGCCTTTTTGCCCACGTCGTACGGCTGGATCTTGACGTCCATCGCCTCGATCTTTTGCACGATGCTGGCCGAGTCGAGCGCCACCAACATGGTGGGGAGGTCGCTGTTGGCGACGATCTCCTGGATCTGCGGGCTCAGCCCGCCGACCTGTCGGCAGGAGAGGATCAGGCCGGAGAGCCCCTGGCCGTGCTGGCGCTCCATGCGCTCGTGCAGCAAGAGAACCGCCAGGATGACATCGTTGGAGTTCACCCCCACCACGACGGCATCGCCCGGCTCGAGGAAGGGCTCGAAGCCAAAGTCGAGGCTGATGACCTTGACGTTGCGCACCAGGGAGAGGCCGCCCTGGTCAAAGTCCTTGGGCGCCACCACCTCGACGGCGTCGGCGTCCTTCTTGGCCAGAGTCTCTCGGATCAGGCGCATGGTGGGCCAGCGCAGCTCGTCGACCGAGGGGACAAAGCCCACGATCTGCGGCGTTCCCTGGGTACTCAGAATATCGCCGTACAGGGAGGGGAGCACCTTCTCATAGTAGTTGGTTAGGTAGCGGCGGATCTTGTCCATCTTGGAGGGAAAGACGCCGTTGACGATCAGCCCATCGGCGCGGACGCCCATATGGTCCAGCAGGATCAGGTAGGGGAAGACCTGGTCGATGGTGGCGCCGATCCCCCCCCGGGTGACGAGCAGCACGCTCAGCGGCACGCCCATCTCGTGGAGCGCCTGGATCACGTCGGCGTTGGAGATACCCGCTACCGAGCCCACGCCCGGCTGCCCGGTCCCCTCGGCCAGGACGAGCCGCTTCCCCTCGGCCACGCGCTCGTAGGCATCGCGGATGCGCTCCAGGAAGGCCTGCCGCCCCGCCAAAGGATCGCCAACCGAGGCCTCGTCAATATACTGGGACGTGACCCCGTCCGCCCATACGACGGGGCTGATGTACTCGTACCCTGGCCCCTCGACGCCCAG
Organism: Chloroflexota bacterium; assembly: GCA_012513595.1. Next base: position 8,507 of record JAAZBY010000423.1, on the reverse strand, counting down.
CAGAGAGACGGCCAGGACGGCGTCCTTGTCGGATTCGATCGGCGCGCCGCGGTCATTGAGCACGGTGAGGGTCTGTTGCCCGACGGGCTTGATGTAGCCCACATCATGAACGCCATAGCCCTGGCCCGACGCGATCAGGTGGGAGATGATGCCGATACAGGTGACAGTCTTGCCGATGTTGCGGTCGGTGCCGAGCACATACACGGTAGGCGGGTACTTGGACATGGTTCCCCCTGGCTATCACACTCCACCGGGCGGACGCGAACCTCACCCGCACATATCCTAGCGGAACCGGGGCGCACGGTCAACAACGTTCGGCACGGCCTGCCCCGCTGACTTGCCCATACCCCCCATCGGTTGTAAGATAGCGCGGATAGTGGGACTGCTTTCAAGGGAGATGGCTATGTTGGACATGTTTTTCAACCCGACTAGTGTTGCGGTCATCGGCGCATCGGCGACGCCGGGCAAGCTGGGATATGACGTCCTCTCGAACCTCAAGTCCAGCCAGTTCCGCGGGCCGGTCTACCCGATCAACCCTCGCGGGGGCGAAATCCTGGGCCTGAAGGCCTATTCCTCGGTCCTGGATGTGCCCGGCCCGGTGGACATGGTGGTGATCGTGGTGCCGGCTGCCCTTGTTCCCGCCGTGTTGGAGGAATCCGGCAAGAAGGGTGCCAGGGGAGCCGTCGTGATCACGGCTGGCTTTAAGGAGGCCGGCGCGGAGGGCGCCAAGGGCGAGCGCAGACTGCTGGAGATCGCCGAGCAGTACGGCATGCGCCTGATCGGCCCCAACTGCCTGGGCTACATCGACACCTTTGTGCCGTTGAACGCTTCCTTCGCCAAGGCCGCTCCGGAGCAGGGCTCCATCGCCTTCATGAGCCAGTCTGGGGCGCTCTGTGCGGCCATTCTCGACTATGCCGTGGCCGAGCACATCGGGTTTTCCAGCTTCGTCAGCCTGGGGAACAAGGCCGACGTGGACGAGGTCTCCCTGATGCAGGCCTGGGCTGGGGATGACAACACCAACGTCATCATTGCCTACATCGAGGGGCTTGGTGATGGGCAGGAGTTCATCCGCGTAGCCCGCGAGACGGCCCGTCGCAAGCCGGTGGTCGCGGTCAAGTCGGGGCGCACCGCCTCCGGCTCCAAGGCCGTCTCGTCGCATACGGGCAGCCTGGCAGGGTCCGACGCGGCCTACGACGCGGCCTTTGCCCAGGCCGGCGTGCTGCGCGCCGACTCGGTGCAGGAGCTGTTCGATTTTTCCACGGCCTTTGCCTACCAGCCGGCGCTGAAGGGCAACCGCATCGCCATCGTGACTAACGCCGGCGGGCCGGGCGTCATGGCCACCGACGCCCTCGAGCGGCAGGGCCTGGTGCTGGCCGCCCTGCAGCCGGCTACCGAAGAGGCGCTCGCCGGAGTGCTGCCTGCCGCGGCCAACATCCACAACCCGGTGGACGTTCTTGGAGATGCGGCGCCCGATCGCTACGGAAAGGCGCTGGACATCGTGCTCGCGGATCCGGGCGTCGACGGCGTGCTGGTCATTGCCACTCCGCAGTCGAACACGGACATGGGCGGCACCGCGGAGGCGTTGGTCAGCAAGGCCAAGGGTTGCGTCAAGCCCATCCTGGCCTGCTGGATGGGCAAGAAGGATGCCCAGGCGGGCATCGACATCCTGTCGGTCAACCGGGTGCCCAACTACCCGTTCCCCGAGCGCGCCGTGGGCGCCCTGGGGGCGATGTACAAGTACTACGCCTGGCTGCAGCAGCCCGAAGAGGCCGTGACGCAGTTTGAGGTCGACAAGGACGCCGTCAGGCGGCTGTTCACCGAGGTGCGCGCCGACAACCGCAACACCATTGGTGACACGGAAGCCCAGGCCATCCTGAAGGCCTACGGCATCACCACGCCCAAGTCGGACGTGGCGCCCACGCCTGAGGACGCCGTCCGCCTGGCCCGGGAGATCGGCTACCCCGTGGTGATGAAGATCGCCTCGCCCGACATCCTGCACAAGTCGGAGGCGGGCGGCATCATCGTCGGCGTCCAGAGCGATGACGAGGCGCGCCAGGCCTTTGGCACCCTCGTCGAGATGGCCAAGAAGTACAAGGCTGACGCCGTCATCTGGGGCGCCCAGGTGCAGGAGATGGTCCAAAACGCCCGCGAGATCATTATCGGCATGAACCGCGACCCGCAGTTTGGCCCGCTGGTCATGTTCGGTTTGGGCGGCATCTACGTCGAGGTGTTGAAGGACGTGACCTTCCGCGTGGCGCCGATGTCGGGCTACCAGGCGGAGCGCATGATCGAGGCGATCCGCTCGTACCCGCTGCTGCGCGGCGTGCGCGGGCAGGCCCCGGCCGACGTGGCGGCCATCTCGGACACCATCCAGCGCGTCGCGCAGCTGGTGACCGATTTCCCCGAGATCGCCGAGCTGGACATCAACCCGCTGCTGGTGCGTGAGCAGGGCCAGGGCGCGGTGGCTGTTGACATGCGCCTCATCCTCAAGTAGGATTGGGAACTACCGCGGCGTGCCCGGGCAGACGGGGCGTTGCGGCGCAGAGCAGCGACCGGACGAAAGAGCCTCTCTTCCATCGAGAGGCTCTTTCTGAGCCAGGATATGGGGCTGCGACTGGACGAGTGATAACGGGTATGTAGGCGTGCGTACCGGTATCTTGGATAAAGGAGAATAAACACATGACGACTATAGCGGATATCCGCGCGCGAGAGATCCTCGACTCGCGCGGCAACCCCACTGTCGAAGTGGACGTGATCCTCATGTCGGGCGCCTCGGGGACGGCGGCGGTGCCTTCGGGGGCCTCGACCGGTGCCCACGAGGCCGTCGAACTGCGCGACGGTGACCCGGCGCGCTACGGTGGCAAGGGCGTGCTCCGCGCGGTGGAGAACGTCAACGAGACGATCGCGGATAACGTCGTCGGGATGGACGCCCTCGACCAGATCGCCATCGACGAGCTGATGATCGGGCTGGATGGCACGCCGAACAAGGGCAATCTGGGCGCCAACGCCATCCTGGGCGTCTCGATGGCCGTGGCCAAAGCCGCGGCAAGCGCCCTGGAGATCCCCCTGTACCGCTACCTGGGCGGCGTGAACGCCCACGTCCTGCCGGTACCGATGATGAACATCCTGAACGGTGGCAAGCACGCCGCCAACAGCACCGACCTCCAGGAGTTCATGGTCATGCCGGCCGGCGCGGAGACCTTTGCCGAGTGCCTCCGCTGGGGCGCCGAGATCTACCAGTCGCTGAAGAAGGTGCTGGCGAAGAAGGGCTTTGGCACCAACGTCGGCGACGAGGGTGGCTTTGCGCCATCGCTCGGCTCCAACGCCCAGGCCGTCGAGGTGATCCTTGAGGCGATCGAACGGGCTGGCCTCAAGCCGGGTGAGGACGTCTATATCGCCCTGGACCCCGCCTCGAGCGAGATCTACCAAGACGGCAAGTACCACCTCGCCCGCGAGAACCGCGTGCTCTCCAGTGACGAGATGGTCGGCTTTTATGCCGACTGGGTGGCCAAGTACCCGATCATCTCCATCGAGGACGGCATGGCCGAGGACGACTGGGAGGGCTGGCAGAAGCTGGTCGCGGCCGTGGGAGACAAGGTGCAGCTGGTGGGTGACGACCTGCTGGTGACCAACGTCGCGCGCATCGAGCGTGCCATCGAGGCCAAGGCGGCGAACTCGCTTCTCTGCAAGGTCAACCAGATCGGTACGCTCACCGAGGCGATCGCGGCGGTGGAGATGGCCCATCGCGCCGGATGGACCGCAGTCGTGTCGCACCGCTCCGGTGAGACTGAGGACACCACCATCGCCGACCTCGTGGTGGCCCTGAACACCGGGCAGATCAAGACGGGCGCCCCGGCCCGCAGCGACCGGGTGGCCAAGTACAACCGGCTCCTGCGCATCGAGGAGGAGCTCGACGACACGGCGCTGTTCGCCGGCATGAAAGCGTTCCACGTGCACCGCTAGAAGCAGCCAGGCGCCAGAAGCGGGAGACGGGTCAGCCCGTCTCCCGCTTTTCTGTTCCACGGGGCGTGCACTAACGCGGGCGAGCGGAGAGCCGCGCGGCGCTCCTTGCGTACAACAAAACAGGGCCACCGCCATGTCTCCACGGCGGTGTACCCCGGTCTTTGCTGTAGTGCCTTGGCGCGAAGGCCTAGGCCAACTGGTTCAGCTTGGCCATCAGGCGGCTCTTGCGGCGGGCGGCCTTGTTCGGGTGGATGACGCCCTTGGAGGCGGCCCGATCCACCTGGCTGATGGCGGCCAGAACGGCTGCGCGGGCCTCTTCGGGGTCGCCAGCCGCGATCGCGCGGGTCGCCTTGCTCATGGCCGTGCGAGACCGCGAGATAACAACACGGTTACGCGCGCGCCTCTTGATGTTCTGGCGGGCACGCTTGATCGAGGACTTGAGGTTGGCCAATGTATCCCCTCCGTCGTGGGCACCGGATGCGCTGCATTTCGAACGTCTATTATAGGCGAAAGTTACTGTTCTGTCCAATCGGGGCGACGTCGCTGCGCGGATTTGGCGTCACAGGCCTGTACACGCCCAGCCAGCAGGGCTATACTGGTACCAAGGCATCAGAAGGGAGGCAGGATGAACAAGATCGAGCGCGTGCGCGCGGCGCTGCGCGGCGCCGAGGTGGATCGCGTGCCGGCAGGCTTCTGGTTCCACTTTGCCCCCGAGTTTCGCGGCGGAGAGGCCATGGCGCGCCGGCACATCGCCTACTACCGCCAGGCCGACCCTGACATCCTGAAGGTTATGAACGACACGGGGTACGCGCCGCTGGACGACTTTTACGTCACCGAGCCGTCCGACTGGGCCAGGCTGCGGCCCACACCGCTCTCAGACGCGCACTTTCAGAGCCACCTCGAGGGCCTCAAGGCTATCGTGCGAGAGCTGGGCCGCGAGGTCCTGATCATGACCACGGCCTTCAACCCCTTCCACGAGGTGGTGGCGATCCTGCGGCACAGCCTCACCCCCGAGGAGGCCAGTGAGGAGGCCGCCCGTCGGCTCTTTGTGCACCACGCCCGCACCCAGCCGGAGCCGCTCCTGGCCGCCTTGCAGGTGATGGCCGAGGACCTGGCCTGCTTTTACCGCGCCTGTGTCTGTGAGGCGGGCATTGCCGGCATCTACTACTCTGCCCAGGGCGGTGAGCGCGAGCTGATGACCGACGCCGAGCACGCGCGCTTTGTGGCCCCGTTCGACATGCACATCCTGAACGGGCTGCGCGGCGTGGCCGAGGTCGTGGTTGGCCACTTTTGTGGGCGGGCTCTGAACCTGCACCGCTTCGTCGACTATCCCGTGCAGGTGGCCAACTGGGCGCACCAGTCCGGGAACATGTCGCTCGGTGAGGGACGTATGCTGTTCCGGGGCATCACGGTGCTTGGTGGGCTGGACGAGCGCGGTCCGCTGGTCTACGGGCCCCGTGAGGCGCTGCGCCGCGAGGTGGAGGCCACTTTGCGGCAGATGGGCACCCGGGGGTTCATCCTGGGGGCGGGGTGCACCGTGCCCAGCGATGTGGACGTGGGCAACCTCGTCTACGCGCGCAGCCTGCTGGCCGACTAGCGCAGGGTTCGGGCCGCCAAAGTGGTGGCGAGGAGCCACGACGATGTGGGATGAACCGTTCGACATCGAGGCCCTGGACGCTACCACCGCCGAGGGCGAGCCGGTGCTGGTCGTCGTGGTGCCCAGCGCGCGAGACTGGGAGCGCGTGCAGCGCGAGGCCTGGTACCGCATCCCCGTGCAGCGGGCGCCCCCGCGGATTGGGGCCCGCTACCTGGCCTTTTACCACACGGCGGCCTGCGGCGAGGCGTTGCGTTGGCGGATCGCCCACTATGCGCCGGTGCGCGGCTATCGCGTGGTGCCCCGTAGCGAACTGCTCCCCGAGGAGCCGGATCATCCCCGTGCCGGGCAGCTCTACTACCGGGTGGCGCTGGGCCCGCTCGAAGCGCTGCCCCGCCCCATCCCCAGCCGCAGCCTGCGGCGGGTGACCTTCATCGCCACCACCCTGGCCCGCCTCCTAGGCGCCGTGGAGATCAACGACCTGTGGGACCGCGAGACCGCGCGCGACCGGCTGTGGCGCGCCCTGCGGGCCCGTGAGGTCGCCGCCGAACGGGGCTACACGCTGCGGGACGGAGCGTCCGAGTACTGCATCGACCTGGCCGTTCGGCGAGATCCGCAGCGCCTGGCCATCTACTGCCTGGGGCCAGACGGGCCGGGAGCCCCGAAGGCCGGTCTGCCGCCCGCCCCGCCCGAAGTGTTGGAGCGGCAGGGCTGGCAGACGGTCAGCTTTCCGGTGGCGGCGATCATGGAGGGCCCGGCACGCTGCGCCGAGGCGGTCTGCAGCCTGCTGGAGGGGGCCGGCGCTCCTGCCATCTAGGGGATGGCGCGAGCACTCAGCCGGGGCCGCGCCCCACCAGGAAAGCCACTGCCGAGGTCCAGGGGCGCGTCTGGCCGCGCAGCTGGGCGCGGTAGGCGCGTTCGACGGCAGCCTGGTCCTCGTCGCTGAGGGCGCGGGCCAGGTGATCGATGTAGGAGGGCCGCTGGCCGTCCGGGGCCGGCGTGAACCAGCGATCCAGCACCGCGTCGGTCACCAGGTAGTCCTGGGAAAAGGGGGCCACCTCGGCGCGCACGTCCAGGAAGCCGGCCGCCGCAAAGGCCTCCCGCAGGGTGTCAGCATCCCAGTTCACCATCGGGTCAGAGGCGTCGGCGTAGATGGCCTCCTCCGCCTGACGCAGCCGCGTCGCCAGGTCGCGGCCGAGGGAGGCGAGGTCGACCAGGTCGACCAGGCGCTGGCCGAGGGCGGGGATCGTCTCCGCCAGGCTGAAGCCCCCGCCGGGGCGCAACCAGCCGGCCAGGAGCCCCGCGGCGGCGGCCTTGTCGGCCCAGTCGCTGAGGCCGTTGCGGCCGACGATCAGGTCGAAGCGCAGGTCCGCCTCTCCCCGGGTGGTCAACAGGGCGAGCAGGCTTCGTAGGTCGCCTTCCAGAATGGTGGGGCGCAGCAGATCGGGGAGGGCGGCGGCCTGCTCGCGCAGGGCGGCGGCCGAGCGCGCCTCGCGGGCCAGCGCCCACACGCCCCCTTCGGCGACGCGCCGGAGCGCTTCCCAGGTGAGGAGGCCCGTCCCGGCGTTGAGGTCCAGGACGGTGTGGTGCCGCAGGACGTCGACCTGGGCGAAGAGGCGATCGCGCACCTCACCCATGACGTGCCCCGCCCCGCCCACGGCGCGCAGGAGCCAGCGCTCCTGGGCTTGGTTGGCGGGGGAGAAGGTGAGCACGTCCTGGCCGGTGTCGGTGAGCTCGGCCACGGCGGCCAGCTGCTCCTCACGGCGGCGCTCGACCTGCTCGCGGATGCGGCGCTCGTAGCCCTGGTCGCCCGGCTTGTAGAAGGCGCTGCCCTGCAGGGCCTCGGGCAGGTACTGCTGGGGCACCCAGTGCTCGCTGTAGGCATGTGGGTACTGGTAGCCCGCGCCGTGGCCAAAGCCCTCCTTGTCACGGCTGGCGTCCTTCAGGTGGCGGGGCACTTCCCCCTCGCGCTCGTTTTCGACCATGTGCAGCGCGTCAAAGAAAGCCATCGCCGAATTGGATTTCGGCGCCGTGGCCAGGTAGAGCGTGGCGTGGGCCAGGTGAAAGTTCCCCTCCGGCAGGCCCACACGGTCGTAGGCCGCCGCGGCCGCCTCTACGACGACGAGCGCATAGGGGTCGGCCAGGCCGATGTCCTCACAGGCCTGGATGAGCAACCGCCGCAGGATGAAGCGGGGGTCCTCCCCGGCGTAGATCATCTTGGCCAGCCAGTACAGCGCGGCGTCGGGGTCCGAGCCGCGCACCGACTTGATGAAGGCGCTGATCGTGTCAAAGTGATAGTCGCCCTCGCGGTCGTAAAGCACCGCGCGCGCCTGGATCGACTCTTCCGCGACGGCGATATCGATGACGATGCGGCCGTCGGGCCCGGGCGCGGTGGTGGTGACGGCCAGTTCCAGGGCGTTCAGCAAGGTGCGGGCGTCCCCGTTGGAGACGTCCACCAGGTGGTCGAGCGCCTCGGGGAGGATATCCACGCTCAGCCGGCCGTAGCCGCGTTCCGCATCACTCAGGGCGGCGGCGGCCACCTGGCGCAGGTCGTCCTCCGAGAGGGGCACTAGCTGGAAGACGCGGCTGCGGCTGAGCAGGGCGCGGTTGACGGAGAACCAGGGGTTCTCGGTCGTGGCGCCGATCATGATGATGGTGCCGTTCTCGACCCAGGGGAGCAGGGCGTCCTGCTGGGCTTTGTTCCAGCGGTGCACCTCGTCGACAAAGAGGATGGTGCGCCGGCTGTACAGGTCGCGGTCTTCCTGGGCGGCCGCGGTGACCTCGCGGATGTCCTTGACGCCGGCCAGGACGGCGTTCAGCGTGACGAAGCGGGAGCGCGTGGTGTTGGCGATGACCATGGCCAGCGTCGTCTTGCCGGTGCCGGGTGGGCCGCAGAGGATCAGGGAGGAGAGCTGGTCGGCCTGGATGGCGCGGCGCAGGAGGCGGCCGG
>JAAZBY010000422.1 GCA_012513595.1 Chloroflexota bacterium | reverse complement strand
TGACGGGGTCCCGCACCGGTTGGTGGACGGCACCCGGGCGGCGCTCTTTCCAACCGAGGACGCTGCCCTCGTGGTGGCCCCGGGCGCCGAGGGAGGGTTGGACACCTATGTGGTCTTTGGCGCGGTCGAGGACTTGCGGGAGGTGCCGGGCCGCGCGGGCGAGCCCCCGCTCATCATCGGCCGGCTGCGGGGCGGGGTGGCGCCGGACCTCGTCCCCGTCGGCGAGCGGGCGCTCTTGGCGAACGGCGTAGAGATCCTCGGCTACCGGCTGGAGGGCAGCCTGGCGCCGGGGGAGACGGTCGTCTGGCGGATCGGCTGGCGGCTGGCGGAGGCGTGGCACGACCCCGCCCGCTCTTACCACATCTTTAACCATCTGCTGGACGCCGACGGCGCCCGGCTGGCCCAGGCCGACGGCGGCACGCTCCCCGCCCACGCCTGGGAGGTGGGCGACGTCGTAGTGCAGTCTTTTTCCCTGACCCTCCCCGCCGACGCGTCGCCGGGCCCCTATACGATGCGGGTAGGGATGTACACGTTCCCCGAGATGGAGAACCAGCCCCTCCTGGACGCCGCCGGGCTCCCCGCGGCGGACTCTGTGCTCCTCGACCCCCTCACGGCGCGCTGAGGGCGTCGGCCTCCTGGGCCGTACCCGCCCTGCGGGCCAGGGTCAGCGCCTCCGCCGGGTCGAGCGCCCGGCCATCGTCCTCCGCCCGCTCGGCCTCCGCCGCGCCGAGGGCGACGCGGGCCGGCTCCAGGTGGCGTTCCAGGTCCAGGGCGTCGGCCGGCCAGATGCAGGCGCCCAACCCCTCCAGGCGCGCCCGGCCGTGGGCGGCGAGGGAGAGGGCCTCTCGGGCGCGACCCGCGTGGGCGTGGAGCGCGGCGAATCCCAGGAGGCACTCGGCCACGCCGCGCTGGACGCCGGCCTGCTGGTGGAGGGCCAGCGCCTCGCCGAACAGGGCCGCAGCCTCCTCGGCGTCGCCGCGCGCCAGGGAGACCCACGCCAGGCTGTGGGTCTCGCGCGCCACGTCGGGCGGCGACCCTACCTCACGGAACAGGTCACGGCTCTCCAGGTAGTAACCTTCCGCACGCGGGTGCTCGCCCCGGTAGCGGGCCAGCTCGCCGAGGTTGTTGACCCCCGAGGCCACCAGCCAGCGGTCGCCGACGCTACGGCTGAGGGCGAGGCAACGCTCCTGGTAGCCCTGCGCGACGTCCAGATCGCCCCGCTCCAGGGCGGCGTTCCCCAGGTGCAGGAGGGTGATGGCCCGGAACCAGTCCGCGCCGGGGCCCTGGAAGACGTCCAGCGCCTCCTCCAGGAACCGCACGGCGTCTTCCGTCTCACCCTGGTTCACTGCGAGGACGCCGCGGCCAAAGAGTGCCACGGCGCGCGCGGCGGGCTCCTCCAGGCCGGCAAAAGTGGCCAGCCCCTCGTCCATGAGCCGTCGTGCGGTGGGCAGGTCGCTCTGCCACATGGCCACCAGCCCCGCCGAGTGCAGGGCCATGGCGCGCGCCAGGGTGCCCTCGTGGGAGGCCGTCTGCGCCACGGCCCGCTCGCACCAGCGCCGGGCCTCGTCGAGGTAGCCGCGCCGGTACCAGAACCACGCGAGGTCGGCCGTCATCTGCCAGGCCCGTGGCTGCCGCTCGGGTGGGGCCTGGCTCCACTCCAGCGCCGCGCGCAGGTTCCCGACCTCCGCCTGGGTATAGTCGAGCCACACCTCGCTCTCGCTGGAGAAAAAGTACGGCCGCGGGCGGGAGGCCAGTTCGGCATAGTAGGTCGCGTGGCGCTCGCGGATGGC
>JAAZBY010000421.1 GCA_012513595.1 Chloroflexota bacterium | reverse complement strand
GTCGGGGGCGACGATCGTCTCGGTGGTGCTGAACCTGCCCACCGTAGGACCGCTCCTCTTGCGCTCCCTCATGAGCCAGGACATGTACGTGGCCGGCACCATCACGCTCTTTATCTGCGCGTTGACGGTGATCGGCATGTTCGTGTCTGACCTCTTGCTAGCCATGGCTGATCCGCGCATCCGACTCGAATAGGCTACCGCCTCAGGAGGACTCCGTTGGCGAAAGATAACGATAACTGGGAAGGCAGCCGGATCACGGTCCACGGCAGCGCTTCGGCAGACGGGGGAGGCGGCGTCGCCGCGCCCGCGCCCGGGGGCCTAGAGGCCCATGAGCCCGCCCCCGCCGAAGCAGAAGAGCGCATCTACGTCGCCACGCAGTGGCAGCTGATCTGGTGGCGCTTCCGCAAACACAAGCTCGGCCTCATCGGCAGCGCCCTGCTGATCATCATGTACGCCGGGGCCGTCTTCTGCGACTTTTTCTGCACGATGGACCCGCAGGAGCGCTCCGAGTTCCTCTATTGCCCCCCGCAGGGCATCCAGTTCCGTGACGAGAACGGCACCTGGGTGAAGCCCTTTGTCTACGGGCTAGACCGCAGCAATGAGCCCGTCACCCTGCGCCGCATCTATACGCGCAATCCGGAGGTCAAGTACCCCGTCAGCCTTTTCGCCGAGGGGTACCCGTACAAGATGCTCGGGTTCATCCGCTCCAGCAGACACCTGATCGTCGCGGCGGACGCCGGGCCGCTCTTCCTCTTTGGCACCGATAGCCTGGGGCGCGACATGTGGTCACGGGTGCTCAAGGGTGGCTCGATCTCCCTCTTCGTGGGCCTCCTGGGCGTAGCCATCAGCTTTACCATCGGCAGCCTGCTGGGAGGGCTGTCCGGCTATCTGGGCGGCGTGCTGGACCTCGTCGTCCAGCGGCTGATCGAGTTCCTGCTGAGCATCCCGAACATCCCGCTGTGGATGGCCCTCAGCGCCGCCCTGCCGCGTGACTGGTCGCCGCTGCGCATCTACTTTTTCATCACGCTGATCCTGTCGCTGCAGTCCTGGTGCAACCTGGCCCGGGCCCTGCGCGGCAAGGTGCTGCAGCAGCGCGGGGAGGACTTTGTGCTGGCGGCCCGCCTGTGCGGGGCCTCGCAGATGCGCGTGTTGACGCGCCACATCTTTCCCGCCGTGGCCAGCCACTTGATCGTCAGCCTGACGCTGTCGATCCCGGGAATGATCCTCGGCGAGACCAGCCTCTCCTTCCTGGGGCTGGGGCTGCGGCCCCCGGTGATCAGTTGGGGGGTGCTCCTCCAGCAGGCCCAGAACGCCCGCACCATCGCGCTGCAGCCCTGGTTGCTCATCCCGGCGCTGTTTGTCATCGTCGTCGTGCTGTCCTTCAACTTTGCCGGGGACGGCCTGCGCGACGCGGCCGACCCCTACGCGCGCTGACGCCGCGCCCCCAGCCTGGCAACGCCGCACGCCGATGGTGCCCTCGCGCCATCGGCGTGTTCTTCTGCCCCCTCCTCCCCCCTTCCCTCCCGACGCTTGACAGGGTGGCCTGCCTATGCTACCATCCCTCGCGGTACGACAATTGCAGATGGCTTGCTGAGCGCACTCTTATCCAGAGGGGTGGAGGGAACGGCCCTGTGAAGCCCCGGCAACCCGCTCGTGGGCCCGCTATGCGGGCGCCAGAGCGACGGTGCCAAGTCCGACGGGCGTGCAACGGCCTGGAAGATGAGAGGGGGGCTGCCCGTGTGTCTCCCTAAGGGGGGACCTTTTTTATATACGGCGCACCCGCCTTCCGGAGCCCTCTCTGCCCCCCACCGGTACCAGCGAATGGGCGCTGCGCAAGCCCTGACTTGCCGAGCAGCCTTGCAGGAGGCCGCATGCCCGCGTTCCAGCCGAACTGGTTGCCCTTCGCCCTGGGCGCCGTGCCCCATCCCGATGCCGCCGGAGCCTGGAAGGCCATCAGGGGGTGCTTCCGAGAGATCCCCTTCTGGCCCCAGCTGCCGCAGCGCTCCTACCTGGAGAGCATGTACGCCCAGTTCAGCGAGCGCTTCCCCGGCATCCGCTTCGACCAGGGGCGCATCTACGTGGACCGCGAGCGTGACCTCAACCCCGACCTCGAGCGCCTCTACCTGGCTTACCTCGAGGGGGACCTGGAGTACGGCTACACCGGCAAGGACCACGCCGACGCCCTGGCGCGCCTGCGTGAGGGGGAGTTCGCCGTGCCGCCGGAGGTCGTCGCCCTGAAGGGGCAGATCACCGGCCCCATCAGCCTGGGCCTGACCATCGTCGACCGCAACCAGCGCCCCGTCCTATACGACGAGGTACTGGCCGACGCCGTCGGCAAGCACCTGCGCATGAAGGCGGCCTGGCAGGAGCGGGAGCTGGCCAGGCTCGCCCCGCAGACCATCGTCCTGCTCGACGAGCCCTACATGGCCTCCTTCGGGTCGGCCTTTGTGTCGCTGCCGCGCGAGCTAGTCATCGGCCTGCTCGAGGAGGTGTTCGCCGGCCTGGCGGGGCTCAAGGGGGTGCACTGCTGCGGCAATACCGAGTGGCCCATCCTGTTGAGCACCTCGGCGGACATCATCAGCCTGGACGCCTACGATTACGCCGAGTCGCTGGCCCGCTACCCGGAGCAGGTCTCGCACTACCTGGAGCGGGGCGGCGTGATCGCCTGGGGCATCGTGCCAGCCGGGCCCACCGCCGAGTCGGAAACGGCCACCAGCCTGGCGGACCGCCTCGAGGCGGCCATGGAGCGCCTGGTCGCCGAGGGCGTCGACCGTGACGCTCTGCGCGGGTCCGGCCTCATCTCGCCGTCCTGTGGCCTCGGCGCCCTGGCGCCCGCGCTGGCCGATCGCATCTTTGAACTGACCGTCGCAGTTTCCGCAGAGATTCGCAGGCGCTTTGGGCCGGCCCCTGCCGCTTCGAGCGAGCAGGCAGAAACCCCCGCCTAGAGGCGCCCTGTAGGAGGCACACGATCGTGGGCATACTGGTAGTTGGATCCGTCGCGCTGGATGACGTCAGCACCCCCGCCGGCCGGCGCTGCGGCATCCTGGGCGGCGCCTGCACCTACTTTGCCACCGCCGCCAGCCTGTACGAACAGGTGAGCATGGTCGCCGTGGTGGGCGAGGACTTTCCCGAGGAGCACATCGCCTTTCTGCGCGGGCGCAACGTGGACCTGAGCGGCCTGCAGGTGGCCGCCGGCAAGACCTTCCACTGGTCGGGCCGTTACGGCGATGACCTGGGCGACGCCCTCACCCTCGATACGCAGCTGAACGTCTTTGGCGGGTTCCACCCGCTGATCCCCACAGCCCTGCGCGATAGCGAATACGTCTTCCTGGCCAACATCCACCCCGAGCTGCAGATCGAAGTGCTCGAGCAGATGCGCGCCCCCAAGCTGACGGCGCTCGACTCGATGAACTACTGGATCGAGTCCAGCCGCGAGGCGCTCACCAAGGCGATCTCCATGGTCGACCTGGTGCTCTTGAACGAGGCCGAGGTGCGCATGTACGCCGGCACCGCCAACCTGCTCGATGCGGCGCAGGCCATCCTGGACCTCGGCCCGGGGGCGGTGGTGATCAAGCGCGGCCAGTACGGCGCCATGCTGGTGACGCGGGGAGAACGCCTCGGCTGCCGGATGTTCGTGGTGCCGGCCTTCCCCGTGTCTCGCGTGGTAGACCCGACCGGCGCCGGAGACACCTTTGCCGCCGGCCTGATGGGCTACTTGGCCCGCCGCGACTGCTGCTCGGTAGAGGCCCTGCGCAAGGCGGTGGTGAACGGCACCATCATCGCCTCGTTCACCGTGGAGGACTTTTCCATCGACCGGCTGCGCACCCTGACCCCTGCGGAAGTGCGCCAGCGCTACGACGAGTTCCGCCTCGTGACCCATTATGATGGTTTGTCGGAAGAAGAGATCGTGCCCCTGGCAAGGAGCATCCGTTAGGTGCAGGCGAAGACGCCGCCGGGCGGCGTCCGCCTCAGCCCACCTGGAGGAAAGGATAGACCGTGAGCAAGGATTACGACGTCAAAGACCTGCGCCTGGCCGATGAGGGCGTGGCACGGGTAGAGTGGGCAGAGCAGGAGATGCCGGTGCTGCGGCTCATCCGCGAGCGCTTTGCCCAAGAGCGCCCCCTGGCCGGCTATCGACTGGCCGCGTGCCTGCACGTCACCAGTGAGACGGCCAACCTGATGCGCGCCCTGGTGGCGGGCGGCGCCGAGGTGACGCTGTGCGCCTCCAACCCGCTCTCTACCCAGGACGACGTGGCCGCCGCGCTCGTAGAGCGCTACGGCGTGCCCACCTTTGCCATCAAGGGTGAGGACAACGCCACCTACTACCAGCACATCAACGCCGTCCTCGACCGCGCCCCCCACATGACTATGGACGACGGTGCCGACCTCGTCTCTACGCTGCACCGCACCCGGCGCGACCTGCTGCCCAACATCATCGGCGGCACCGAGGAAACCACCACCGGCGTGATCCGCCTGCGGGCCATGCAGAAGGACGGGGCGCTGGAGTACCC
>JAAZBY010000420.1 GCA_012513595.1 Chloroflexota bacterium | reverse complement strand
GCCTGCGGGCCATGCAGAAGGACGGGGCGCTGGAGTACCCGGTCATCGCCGTCAACGACGCCCAGACCAAGCACCTGTTCGACAATCGCTACGGCACCGGCCAGAGCACCATCGACGGCGTGATCCGGGCCACCAACTCGCTCCTCGCCGGCAAGTACTTTGTCGTCTGCGGGTACGGTTGGTGCAGCCGGGGCATCGCCATGCGCGCCCGCGGCCTCGGCGCCATCGTCATCGTCACCGAGGTGGACCCGATGCGGGCGTTGGAGGCCGTCATGGACGGCTACCAGGTGATGCCGCTCGCCCAGGCGGCCCCCATCGGCGATATCTTTGTCACCGCCACTGGGGACATCAACGTCATCGACCGCGCCCACTTTGAGCGCATGAAGGACGGCGCCATGGTGGCGAACTCGGGGCATTTCAACGTCGAGATCAACATCCCGGCGCTGGAGGAGATGGCCGCCAGCGTGGCGCGCATCCGCTCGTTCATCGACCAGTACACCCTCCCCGACGGGCGGCGCATCTCGGTGCTCGGCGAGGGGCGCC
This sequence comes from Chloroflexota bacterium, assembly GCA_012513595.1. Next base: position 4,163 of record JAAZBY010000420.1, on the reverse strand, counting down.
TGATCAACCTGGCCGCCGCCGAGGGGCACCCCTCCGCCGTCATGGATATGTCCTTCGCCAACCAGGCGTTGGCGGCCGAGTATATGGTCGCCAACCACCGCCAGTTCGCCAAAGAAGTGTACGCCGTGCCCGAGGACATCGACCAGGGTATCGCGCGGCTCAAGCTGCAAGCCATGGGCATCGCCATCGACGTGTTGACCGAGGAGCAAAGAGAGTACCTGGCCTCCTGGGAGTCGGGCACCTGAGGTCCACGGGACGCAGGATAAAGACGGGTAAGAATCAGAAAGCGAGTGATCGTATGAGCGGATTTTCCGATTCAGCGCGGTTCCTGTTCACGTCCGAGTCGGTCTCGGAAGGCCACCCCGACAAGGTGTGTGACCAGGTCTCCGACGCCATCCTCGACGCCATTCTGGCCGACGATCCCACCGGGCGGGTGGCCTGAGAGTGCGCCACCTCCACCGGCCTGCTGCTGGTGACCGGCGAGATCACCACGACCAGTTATGTCGACATCCCGGCGATCGTGCGGCAGACGCTGGCCGAGATCGGCTACACCGACGCCTCCTACGGCTTTGACTATCAGAGCTGCGCGGTGCTGACGGCCATCAAGGAGCAGTCGCCCGACATCGCCATGGGCGTGAACCGGGCCCAGGAGGCCCGCGGCGAGGACGGCGACGAGGACGAGCTGGACAAGACCGGCGCCGGCGACCAGGGCATGATGTTCGGCTATGCCTGCACCGAGACGCCCGAGCTGATGCCCCTGCCGATCATGCTGGCGCAGCGGCTGGCGCGCCGCCTGGCCGAGGTGCGCAAGGACGGCACCCTGCCCTACCTGCGCCCCGACGGCAAGACCCAGGTCACCGTCGAGTACCGCTACGGCGTGCCGGCGCGGGTCGACACGATCGTGATCGCCGCGCAGCACAACCCCGAAGTCCCGCAGGCGCAGATCGCGGCCGCCGTCAAGGAACACGTCATCCGCGCGGTGGTGCCCGCCGAGATGCTCGATGACGCCACGCGCTACTATGTGAACAGCACCGGCCGTTTCGTCCTGGGCGGGCCCATGGGCGACGCCGGCCTGACGGGGCGCAAGATCATCGTCGACACCTACGGCGGCGCCGTGCCGCACGGTGGGGGCGCCTTCTCGGGCAAGGATCCCACCAAGGTCGACCGTTCGGGCACCTACGCGGCGCGCTGGGTGGCCAAGAACGTGGTGGCCGCGGGGCTGGCCACGCGCTGCCAGATCCAGCTGGCCTACACCATTGGCGTGGCGCAGCCGGTATCGGTGAACGTCGATACCTTTGGCACGGGCGTCATCGCCGATGAGGAGGTCGAGAAGCTGATCAAGCAGCAGTTTGACCTGCGCCCGGCGGCCATCATCCGTGACCTGCGGCTGCGCCGCCCCATCTACCGCAACACGGCCGCCTACGGGCACTTTGGCCGCACCGACATCGACGCTCCCTGGGAGAACACCGACCGCGCCGCCGCCCTGCGCAAGGCGGCTGGCCTCTCCTAGCCAGCGGTAGAGCAAGTACCCCAGCGGGGGCCGCGGCGCATGCGCCGCGGCCCCCGGTTCGCCTCTGGCCGTGGAGGCCCCCCGGCGCCGCAGATGGCGCGCAAATGTCGTTGACAAGCACCCCGAAGCATGTTACCATCGAGGCAGATGAACGTATTCACCACGGTCGCTCGGCACGGGGTCCTCCCCCACCAGATCAGCCGGTATTCGCAGGCTCCTTTCCATCTGTCGTGTTGTTGTCCCTCGGATTCGCCCGTAATGAGGAAGGAGATGGCAGAATGCAGGTGACCATCAGCGGTAAGAGCCTGGCAGTAACGAACACCCTCCGAGAGTACATCGAAAGTCGCGTCAGCAGGCTGGATCGGTTCCTCCCCAACATCGATGAGGCCAGGGTGGACCTGTCGGTGCAGAACTCCAAGAGCGCCGGGGACCGGCACACCGTGCAGCTCACGCTGCGGGCCAACGGCGCTATCCTGCGCGCCGAGGACCGCTCCGGGGACGTCCGCACCTCGGTAGACGCGGTGATGGCCAAGATGCAACGCCAGATCGAGCGCTTCAAGGGCAAGCACTGGCGCTCGCAGAACCGGCTGCAGGCCAGGGAAGAGCAGGCGGAGACCCCGGTGGAGACGGTGGAGAGGGAGCTGGTGCGCATCAAGCGCTTCCAGACGCGCCCCATGGTCGTTGACGAGGCGATCGAGCAGATGGAACTCCTCAGCCACGACTTTTTCATCTTTTTCAACGTGGATGAGGAGCAGTTTAGCGTCGTCTATCGCCGGCGCGACGGCGGCTATGGCCTGCTGGTGCCCGAACTGGCCTGACCGCCCAGCGGCCCGGCACCGCACGGGCCGCACACAATCAGGGATTCCCGTACACCCGGCTCCTACTGGGAGCCGGGTGTATTGTTGCCCCCCTGCTGGCGCCAGAGGCGCCCCAGCGCTACGGTGACGCGGTAGCCATAGTAGTAGGCGATCAGCGTGCTGAGGACGAGGCCGGTGAACCCGTCACGCCAGCCGGCGAGCCGCACGTAGCGCCGCCAGAACTCCCGCAGCGGCTGCAGGACGTACGTCCACGGCTTGGGCCGCGTCCCCTGCTTGTAGCGGATACCGGCCTCGAGGTCGACGTACTGCCCCTGCTTGGCGGCAAACTGCCCCACGGTACGGTAGTTGTAGTGCAGTAGCGGGCACTGCAGGTGCCCCTCGGGCCCCTCCAGGATGACGACCTCGTGCACCTGGCGCGTGGGGTCGTACTGGGCGCGGCCCACGCGCAGTAGGCGCAGCTGGTAATCAGGGAACCAGCCGCCGTGGCGCACCTCGTGCCCCCAGATCAAGTTCTGCCGCGGCACCCACCAGCCGACACGGTCCTCCGTGGCGATCACGCGGCGGATCTCCTCGCCCAGGGCGGGCGTGGCGCGCTCGTCGGTATCGACGTAGAAGAGCCAGTCGGTGGTGGCCTGGCTCAGGCCAAAGTTGCGCTGCTGGGCTAAATCGCGGAACTCACTTTGCACCACGCGGGCGCCCAGCGACTCGGCCAGGAGGGCGGTGCGGTCGGTGGAGCGCGTGTCAAGGATGACGAGGGTCTCGTCGGCCCAAGAGGCGCTCTCGAGGCAGGCGACGATCTCCTGCTCGTTATCGCGCGCCAGGATGCCGACGGTCAGGGTGGGCATGTCACATCTCCATCACCTGGCGAAAGGCCTCCAGGCGTCGCGCGGCGTCGTCCGGCGCGATCTCGTGGCGGCGGAGTGCCTGGCGCACGCGCCGGGCATCGCGCCGCAGGCCGGCGCGCACGATCCGCCTGGCCAGGAACTGGTAGGCCGGCGAGTAAAAGCGCGCGAAGAGGAGAAAGCGGCTCCGCCAGAGGGCCACGAACATCCGGTCGCGGAACTGCGCCGTGCTCTGCCCGGAAAAGTGCGTGATGCGCGCCTCCGGCACGCAACAGATCTCCCAGCCGGCCCGGCGCATCCGCAGGCACCAGTCGATCTCTTCGCAGTACATAAAGTAGGAGGTGTCCAGCGGCCCCACCTGGCGGACGGCCTCCCAGCGCGCCATCATGGCCGCCCCCAGGGGGTGGTCGATGGGGAAGGGCTGGCCGGCCTCGTAGCGGCGGCGCGGGTAGCGGCCGTTCAGGCCTGAGTTGGTCAGCCGGTGGTTGACCGGCCAGAAATCGAGGAAGGCCATGGCCAGGGTCGGGAAGCGAAAGGCCCCGTGCTGGAAGCCCCCATCGCCATACTCCAGGCTCGCGCCGACCAGCCCCGTGCGCGGGTGTGCGCTCAGATGGCGGATCATGAGCCCCAGGGCCCCGGGGGCAATGAGCGTATCGGGGTTGAGGATCAGGACGTAGGGCGGCGGCGGCTCGAGGTCAGCCATCGCGGCCAGGCCGATGTTGGCGCCACCGGCAAAGCCGAGGTTGCCGCCACTTTCGATCACAGTGGCCTGCGGGAAGGCCGCGCGCGCCGCGGCGGCGCTCCCGTCGGCCGAGGAGTTGTCGACCAGCCAGACGTGGCCGGCCAGCGCATCGTGGGCCAGCGCCTCGTACACCGAGGCCAGGCAGCCGAGGGTGAGCTCGCGGACGTTGTAGCTGACGATGACGATGCCCAGGTCCACGATGGGGCCCCTCAGAAGCCGATGGAGATCGCGGTCGGCTCGACCCGGTCCTG
>JAAZBY010000419.1 GCA_012513595.1 Chloroflexota bacterium | reverse complement strand
GTGGCGCTGGGCGGACGCACCGGCCGGGACGGCCTGCACGGGGCCACGCTCTCCTCGGTTGAGTTGACCGATGAGAGCGCCGTGAGCGGCGGGGCCGTGCAGATCGGCGACCCGGTCACGGAAAAGATGATGCTCGACGCCATCCTCGAGGCCCGTGACGAGCGCCTCTACACGGCCATCACCGACTGCGGGGCTGGCGGGTTCTCCTCGGCCGTCAGCGAGATGGGCGAAAAGACCGGGGTACGCGTCGATCTCCAGGATGCCCCGCTCAAGTACGAGGGCCTGCAGCCCTGGGAGATCTGGCTGTCCGAGTCGCAGGAGCGCATGGTGCTGGCCGTCCCGCCTGAGAACGAGGCCCGGCTGCGCGCCATCTGCGCGCAGTACTCGGTCGAGATGAGCGTCCTCGGCACCTTTGTCGGCGATGGCCGCCTGCACCTTCTTTTCGGGGGCCAGGTAGTGGCGGACATGTCGATGCAGTTCCTGCACAAGGGGCTGCCCCGCCGCGAGATGACGGCCACCTGGAGCGCGCCCGACCTGCCGACGCGCGCGGCCGCGCCTGCCCTGGAGGGGGAGGCGCTCGGCGAGATCCTCCTGGCCATCCTGGCGCACCCCAACGTGCGCAGCAAGGAGGACGTCGTCCGCCGGTTCGACCTCGACGTGCAGTCGAGCGCCGTGGTCAGGCCGTTCGTCGGCGTGCACGAGGACGGCCCCTCTGACGCGGCAGTGATCCGGCCGCCAGAGGTGGAGGATTCCTGGAAGGGGCTGGCCCTGGGCTGCGCGCTCAACCCCTCCTACGGCGCCATCGACCCCTACGCCATGGCCATCTGTGCCATCGACGAGGCGGTGCGCAACGTGGTGGCGGTGGGGGCCGATCCGGCCACCATCTCGATCCTGGACAACTTTTGCTGGGGCAACCCGCTGCAGCCCGACCGCCTGGGCGATCTGGTGCGGGCCTGCAAGGGCTGCTACGACGGGGCGCTGCACTATGGCACGCCCTTTATCTCTGGCAAAGACTCGCTGAACAACGAGTACCTTGACCAGGCCACCGGCGTGCAGACCTCCATCCCGCCGACGCTGTTGATCTCGGCGCTGGGCATGGTCCCCGACGTACGCCAGGCGGTGACCGCGGACCTGAAGAGGCCCGGCAACCTCCTGTACCTGCTGGGAGAGACGCGGCGGGAACTGGGCGGCTCGTACTACTACCGCCAGCGCGACCTGCGTGACCGCTCGGTGCCGCTGATGGCCAAGGAGGGCCCCGCGACGGCCCGCGCCCTGCACGCCGCCATCGGCGGTGGGTTGGTGGCGGCCTGCCACGACCTGTCGGAGGGCGGGCTGGCCGTGGCGCTGGCCGAGATGGCCGTCGGCGGCCTGCACGGCGCGGAGGTGCGCCTCGGCTGGGTGGCTGCCGACCGCAACGTGACCCCGGCCGACGACTGGCGCCTCTTTTCCGAGTCGAACGGGCGGTACCTCGTCGAGGTCGAGCCGCGGCACGCGGTGGCCTTTGAGCGGCTGCTCGCCGGCCTGGCCTATGCGCGGATCGGCCACGTCACCACCGCGCCGACCCTGACGGTCTATGGCGGGGCGGGGCGGGCCCTGTTCCGCCTGCCGATCGAGACGCTGCGGGAGGCCTTCAGCGGCCACGTCCGGGCCGGCTGGGCTGCCGAGGAGGGGAGCCATGTCTGAGAAGCCGCGCATCCTGGTTCTGCACGCCCCGGGCACCAGTCGGGATCGTGACGCGGCCCTGGCCTGCGTGCTTGCCGGCGGCGCGCCGGAGGTCGTACACGTCAACCAGATCCTGTCGGGTGAGCGCGAGTTCGCCGCTTATCAGATGCTGGTGCTGCCGGGTGGCTCTGCCTATGGCGACGACCTCGGGGCCGGGCGCCTGTGGGGCCACGACCTGGCCGGCCGCTTCGGTCGCGATCTGGACGCTTTTGTCGCCGCCGGCAAGCCGGTGCTCGGCATCGGGAACGGCTTCCAGGCCCTGGTGAAGGCCGGCTACCTGCCCGGCCCGGCGCCCCGTCAGCGGGTGACCCTGGCGCCCAACCGCAGTGGGGCCTTTGAGAGCCGCTGGGTGCGCCTGCGCGCCCAGGAGGAGAGCGTCTGCCTCTTCACCCGCGGCCTGGAGGAGGACATCCTCTGCCCGGTGGCCTGTGGAGAGGGACGGTTGGAGGTCGCCGACGAGGAGACGCGTGCGGGCCTCTGGCAGCAGGGGCTGGTCGCGCTGACCTACGTGGCGGCGGTCGATGGCCCGGCGGCGGGTGCCTCTCGGCAGGCGGCGGTGCGCGAGACGGCCGGCTACCCGCACAACCCGAACGGCTCGGTCGATGATATCGCCGGATTGTGCAACGCGGCGGGGAACGTTCTCGGCCTGATGCCCCACCCGGAGAACCACGTCTATGCCCAGCAACACCCGCGCTGGGCGCGCGGCGAGGCGGGCGGGCTGGGCGTCCCGCTGTTCCGCAACGGCATAGCCGCCGCCGAAGAGTTTGTGTAGACCGGTCGAGGAGAGCACCGAGCGATGAGTCCCACCGCATCCTATACCCACGATACCTACCTCTCGCCGTTTACCTGGCGCTACGGCAGCGACGCCATGCGCCGCCTCTGGTCGGAGGGCGCCAAGCGCCGGCTGTGGCGCCGCATCTGGGTGGCCCTGGCCAGTGCCCAGGCCGAGGCCGGCCTGGTGGGCCCGGAGCAGGTCGCGGACCTGCGCGCCCACCAGGACGATGTCGACTGGGAGCGGGCCCAAGAGCTCGAGCGCGACCTGCGCCACGACCTGATGGCCGAGGTGCGCACCTACGCCGAGCAGTGCCCGGTGGGCGGCGGGATCATCCACCTCGGCGCCACCAGCATGGACGTCGAGGACAACGCCGACGCCCTGCGCCTGCGTGAGGCGCTGGCCCTCGTGCGCACACGCCTGGCCGAGGTGCTGGCCGCCTTTGCCGCGCGCATCGAGGCCGAGGCCGACACCGTGATTATGGCCTACACGCACCTGCAGCCGGCCGAGCCCACCACCCTGGGCTACCGCCTGAGCCAGTACGCGCAGGACTTTTTGATGGACCTCGAGGCGCTGGACCAGGCCACCGCCGGCGTGCGGGGCAAGGGGTTCAAGGGGGCGGTCGGCACGCAGGCCTCCTACGAGGACCTGCTCGCGGGCACCGGGATGTCTCCTGAGGAGCTGGAGGCCCGGGTGATGGCCGCGCTCGACCTGCGCGCCTTCCCCGTCGCCACCCAGACCTACCCGCGCAAGATGGACTATACGATCCTGAACGTACTGGGGGGGCTGGCCCAGTCGGCTTACAAGTTCGCGCTGGACCTGCGCCTGCTGCAATCGCCCCTCTTTGGCGAGATGGCCGAGCCCTTTGGCCGCCAGCAGGTGGGCTCGTCGGCCATGCCCTTCAAGCGCAACCCGATCGCCTCGGAGAGCATCTGCTCGCTGGCCCGTTACGTGGCCGGCCTGCCCCGGGTCGCCTGGGACAACGCCGCGCACTCGGCCCTGGAGCGCACCCTGGACGATTCGGCCAACCGCCGTGAGGCCCTGCCGGAGGCGTTCCTGGCCGTGGACGAGATGCTCGGGCGCGTGCAGCGCATCGTGGCCGGGCTGCGCATCGGGCGTGAGGCGATCGCCCGCAACCTGCAGGCCTATGGCCCCTTTGCGGCCACCGAGCCTCTCCTGATGGCCCTGGCCCGCGCCGGCGCCGACCGCCAGGAGATGCACGAACGCATCCGCGACCACAGCATGGAGGCCTGGGCCGCCGTGCAGCGCGGCGAGCCCAACCCCCTCGCCGATCTTCTGGCTGCTGACCCGCAGGTGGCCCGCTATCTGTCGGCCGAGGAGGTGCGGGCCCTGTTCGCCCGGGGGGCCCACGCCGGCGGGGCGGCCCAGCGCAGCCGCGCCCTGGTCGCCGCCATTCGAGAGACTCTCGCGGCACCGCCGCGACCGACTGCTGATTGATCGTGCTCTAGCGCAGGCGTGCCGGCACGCCACGCTTCGAGAAGGAGAGGAACGACATGGCCTTTGGACCGTTGGTGCTGGGCCCCAAGCTGGTTGAGGGCAAGACCAAGATCGTGTACGCCCATCCGGATAAGGACGATGTCGTCTACATGGTGCACAAGGACGGCCTCACCGCCGGCGATGGCGCGCGTCGCAGCGAGTTGCCCGGCAAGGGCGCCCTGGCCTGCCGCACCAACTCGAACGTCTTCTACCTCCTCGAGGCCGAGGGCATCGATACGCATTTCATCGGCATGGTGGGGGATACCGTCAACATCGTCTCCCGCTGCGCCATGGTCCCCCTGGAAGTGGTCATGCGCCGCATCGCCACCGGCTCGTACCTGCGGCGCAACCCGGGGGTGGCCGAGGGCACGCGCTTCCGGCCCGTCGTCGTAGAGTTCTTTCTCAAGGACGACGCCCGGCATGACCCCCTGGTGACAGACGAGGAGATCGCCGCGCTCGGCGTGGCCAGCCAGAGCGAGGTCGACGAGATGCGGGAGACGGGGCGGCGCGTCTTTGGCATCCTGGAGAAGGCCTGGGCCGACCTGGACGTGACCTTGGTGGACTGCAAGATCGAGTTCGGCCGCGCCGTCTCTGACGGCAGCCTGCTGGTGGCCGACGTGATCGACAACGACTCCTGGCGCATCTGGCCCGGCGGAGACAAGAACCGCATGCTTGACAAGCAGGTCTTCCGCAATATGCCCGAGGTGACCGACGCCGGCCTGGCCGAGCTCCTGCACAAGTACGCGCAGGTCGCCGAGCTCACCGATCGCTTCGTCGAGGAGTAGCGGGCCGAGGCCCGCCGTAGGGCAAAGGGAGACCGCCATGGCCGGACAAGTCGTGATTCTGATGGGCTCCAAGAGTGACCTGGACCACGTGCGGCAGATCACCGCGGCGCTGAGCGCCTTTGGCGTGCCGTTCGTGCAGCGGGTGGCCTCGGCGCACAAGAGCGTGGCGCACCTGTTGGGCATCCTGGCCTCCTACGCCGACGCCGAGGGGCCGCTCGTCTTTATCGGGGTGGCCGGGCGTTCCAACGCCCTGGCCGGCCTGGTCGATGCGAACACGCCCTGGCCGGTGATCACCTGCCCGCCCGTGTCGGCCAGTTTCGGCGGGGCAGACCTGTTCTCTTCGCTGCGGATGCCCAGCGGCGTGGCGCCCGCCGTCGTGCTGGAGCCAGCCAACGCCGCCCTGGCCGCCGCCAAGATTTTGGCCGTGGCCGACCCCGCGCTGCGGGCGCAGATCGCGGCCTACCAGCAAGAGATGACCGACAGCATCGTCAGCGCGGACGAGAGCCTCAACTTGGGCTGAGGGGCCCTGCCCGGGCGTGAGGCCCGAAGCGTCCTTTTCAGACGTGAGTCGATGGTAACAGAACCGGAGATCAAGACGCATGCTGCACGATTCGGATGCAGTGGACCGCCCGCAGGAGGCATGTGGAGTGTTTGGCATCTACGCCCCCGGCGAATCGGCGGCCAGGCTGACGTTTTTTGCCTTGTACGCCCTGCAGCACCGCGGCCAAGAGAGCGCCGGGATCGCCGTCTCGGACGGGCAGCGGGCCAGCCTGTACAAGGAGATGGGGCTCGTCTCACAGGTCTTTAACGAGATGAACCTGCGCCCGCTCGAGGGGCACATCGGCATTGGCCACGTGCGCTACTCCACCAAGGGCTCCTCCCGGCGGGTGAGCGCGCAGCCATTCCTCCTGGAGTCGGCCCTGGGGCCGGTGGCGGTGGCCCACAACGGCAACCTGCTGAACGGCGACGAGCTGCGCCAGAGCCTCTTTACCAAGGGAGTGGGGCTGGCCTCCTCCTGCGACACCGAGACGCTGACGCAGATGCTGGCCGGCGGCCGCGGGGAGACCTGGGTGGAGCGCATCCGCGACGTCATGGCCAGGGCCAAGGGGGCCTACTCGCTGACCATCTTGACCCGGGACGCCCTCTATGCCGTGCGGGACCCCTGGGGGATCCGGCCGCTGTCCATCGGGCGGATCAACGGGTACTGGGCGGTGGCTTCGGAAAGCTGCGCGCTGCAGACCATCGGCGCCCGCGACATAAAAGAGATCCCGCGGGGCACCATCGTGGCCATCGACGCGGACGGCCCCCGCTACCTGCTGGGCGCCGCGCCGCGCAAATCCAGCCTGTGCATCTTTGAGTACATCTACTTTGCCCGGCCCGATAGCATCATCGGCGGCCAGCTGATCCACGAAGTGCGGCAGGCCCTGGGCCGCGAGCTGGCCCGGCAACACCCCGTCGAGGCCGACCTGGTGATCTCGGTGCCGGATTCGGCCACTGCGGCGGCCATCGGCTATGCGCAGGAGGCCGGCCTCCCCTATGGGGAGGGGCTCATCAAGAACCGCTACATCGGGCGCACCTTCATCGAGCCGAACGACCGCCTGCGCCAGGCGGGCGTGGCGCTCAAGTTCAACACGCTGCCCCAGGTGTTGGAGGGCAGGCGCCTGGTGGTGGTGGACGATTCCATCGTGCGCGGCAACACCAGCGGCCCGATCATCGACCTGCTGAGGCGGGCGGGGGCCAGCGAGGTGCATATGCGCGTCTCATCTCCGCCGATCAAGCACCCCTGCCTGATGGGTGTGGACATGGCCAGCTACAAGGAGCTCATCGCCCACCGCCTGACGGTCGAGGAGATCCGCCGCAAGATCGGCGCCGATACGCTCGGCTACCTCGGCCTGGACAACATGATCTCCGCCGTGCGCCGGCCGATGGGGGAGTTCTGCCTCTCCTGCTTTACCGGAGGGTACCCCCTCGATGACGACGAGGCCGACGACGCGGGGGACCTGGCGCCTGAGCCAGCATCTATCGGCAGGGAGGGCGGACGATCGTGAAGGTGCTTGTCGTTGGCTCGGGGGGCAGGGAGCACGTCCTGGTGTGGGCGTTGAGCCGCTCCCCCCGGGTTCGTGAGGTCCACGTGGCGCCGGGGAACGGCGGGACGGCCTCCCTGGCCACCAACGTGGATATCCGTGCGGAGGACGTCGCCCGCCTGACGGCGTACGCCCGCGAGCAGCGGTTTGACCTGGTGGTCATCGGGCCCGAGGCCCCTCTGGCGCTGGGCCTGGCCGACCTCTTGCGCGAGGCTGGCCTGCGCGTCTTTGGCCCCAGCCAGGCCGCCGCGCGGCTGGAATCCTCCAAGGTGTACAGCAAGGACTTTATGCAGCGGCACGGCATCCCCAGTGCGGGCTATGCCGTCTTCCGCAGCGAGGCGGAGGCGCTCGCCTACCTGCGCGATCACCACGCGCCGATCGTGGTCAAGGCGGACGGGCTGGCCGCCGGCAAGGGCGTCTACGTGTGCGCCAGCGACGAGGAGGCCCGCCAGGCCGTCGAGGCCATCATGCGCGCGCGCGTGCACGGCGCCGCCGGCGATGCGGTGGTCATCGAGGAGTGCCTGACGGGCGAAGAGGTCTCGGTGCTGGCCTTTTCGGACGGTCGCACCGTGCGGCCCATGATCCTGGCGCAGGACCACAAGGCTGCCTACGACGGCGACCTCGGCCCCAACACCGGCGGGATGGGCAGCTACGCGCCGGCCAACCTCCTCGATGAGGCGGCGCTGGGGCGCGTCGTGGCGCGGGTGCTGCAGCCCACCATCGACGGCCTGGCCGCCGCCAGCACGCCCTACGTCGGCGTCCTGTACGCGGGGCTGATGGTTACGGGCGGTGAGTTCCAGGTGCTCGAGTTCAACTGCCGCTTTGGAGACCCCGAGGCGCAGGTCATCCTGCCCCTCTTGGAGAGCGACCTGGCCGAGGTGTTGCTGGCCTGCGTCGAGGGGCGCCTGAACGAGGTCGACCTGCGCTGGAAGCCGGGCGCCTGCGCCTGCGTGGTGATGGCCTCGGGGGGCTACCCGGGCGCCTACCGCACCGGCCTTGAGATTCACGGCCTGGCCGAGGCCGGTGGCGTGGAGGATTGCGTCGTGTTCCACGCCGGGACGCGGCGCGAGGGCGGCCGCTGCCTGACGGCCGGCGGCCGCGTGCTCGACGTAACCGCCCTGGGCGTGGACCTGCCCGAGGCGCTCGGGCGTGCCTACCGCGCCGTGGAGCGCATCCATTGGGACGGCGCCCACTACCGCCGCGACATCGGCGCCAAGGGGCTGGCCGCGGCGCGGCAGACGGGATAGCGAACGGGCAGCGAGTGCCGCCGGGTCGGCGAGAGCCGAGGGAGAGATGGGGATGGCGCAGCAGAGCGCGTATGGTGCCGCCGGGGTGGACCTGTCGGCCAAGGGCAGGGTCGTAGACATGATGCGGCAGGCGGTCCGTTCCACATACGGGCCGGAGGTCCTGCTGGGCATCGGCGCATTTGGTGGCCTGTTTGACGCCGGCCGCCTGCGAGACATGCGCTCCCCCGTGCTGGTCGGCTCGACCGACGGCGTGGGCACCAAGACCATCGTGGCCGGCGCCCTGGATAGCTACGAGACCCTCGGGAAGGATATTGTCAACCACTCGGTGAACGACATCCTCGTCCAGGGGGCCGAGCCGCTCTTTTTCCTGGACTATGTGGCCATGCCGGTGCTGGACCCCGTCGTGGTGGCGCGCCTGGTGAGCGGGGTGGCCGAGGCCTGCCGCGAGGCCGGCTGTGCCATCCTGGGCGGCGAGACGGCCGAGATGCCCGACGTCTACGCCCCGGGTGAGCTGGACCTGGTCGGGTCGATCGTCGGCCTCGTCGAGCGGGACGAGATCATCGACGGTTCCGCCATCGTTCCCGGGGATGTGCTCCTGGGGCTGCCCTCCAGCGGGCTGCACACCAACGGGTTCTCCCTGGTGCGGCGCATCTTCCGCCCGGAAGAGTACTCGGACCACTATGCGGACCTGGGCCGCACCCTCGGGGAGGCGCTCATCGAGCCGCACCGCTCCTACCTGCCCCACTACCGGGCCCTGCGCGCGGCCGGCCACATCAAGGGGCTGGCTCACCTCACCGGCGGGGGCTTTGTCGACAATATCCCGCGCATCCTGCCCGCCGGCACGGGCGTGACGATCGACTGCACCTCCTGGCCCACGCCGCCCCTCTTTACCCTGATCGAGCGGCGTGGCGCCGTCTCCCGCGATGAGATGTACCACGTCTTCAACATGGGCATCGGCATGGTCGTGGTGGTATCCCCGGCAGACGCCGCCGCCATGGCCGCCGCCGCGCCCGGCGGGGCGTACAGGATCGGCCAAGTGGTCGCCCACTCCGGTGGGGACAGGGTAGCCTTGCGGTGAAGCACCTGGCGGTCCTGATCTCGGGGAACGGCTCGAACCTGCAGGCCATCATCGACGCCACCGCCTCGGGCGCCCTGCCGGGGGCGTGCGTGGCCGTGGTGGTCAGCAACCGGCGCGACGCCTACGGGCTGGAGCGGGCCAGGCAGCACGGCATTCCCACCATCTACCACCCCTTGCTCCCCTACCGCAAGGCGGGCAGGTCTCGCGAGGAGTACGACGCCGACCTGGCCATGGCCCTGGAGCCTTACCGCCCCGACCTGATCGTACAGGCCGGCTGGATGCACATCCTCAGCGACGCCTTCGTGCGGCGCTACCGCGGCAAGATCCTGAACATCCATCCCGCGCTGCCCGGTGCCTTTCCCGGGACGCACTCGATCGCGCGCGCCCATGAGGCCTACCAGCGCGGTGAGATCTGTGCGACGGGGGTCATGGTGCACTGGGTGCCCGACGAGCGCGTCGACGAGGGGCCGGTGCTGCTAAGCGAGAGCGTGCCCATCCTGCCCGGCGATACTCTTGAGGATCTCGAGGCGCGGGTCCACGCCGTGGAGCATGCCCTCTATCCGCGGGCTATCGCCCTGGCGCTGGGGCGAGGCGACGACGGGGAGGCCTAGGCGGGCCGCTGCCCGCGCCTGGCGAGGAGAAAGACAACGCCCCCGGCACTGTGACGTCACAGTGCCGGGGGCGTCTGCCGTTCCTGCTAGGCGCTGGCCGGGATGACGCGGAAGGTGCGGATCTGGAAGGGCTTGATCGCAAAGGTAAAGCCCTGCCCGTCCACCTCCAGCGGCTCCTCGTTCTCCTCCATCAGGTTGCATTCCCACACGGCGGCCGGCGCAGTGGCGAACCGCAGCGCGGCCCGGCCGCGCTGGTTGTAGGCCTCGTAGACGCGCACGATCAGGCCGTTGCCGTCCTCGGCCACTTTGACGGTGTCGACCACCACGTGCTCGGCGCTGCAGGAGACCAGCCCCATGGCGGCGGAGAGAACCGGCGTGCCGGCGGGCGCCGCGCTGGGGGCTGCCACGGCCAGGAGGGGGTCGTTCAGGGCGGCCGCCTCGGGCACGGTGCCGCAGCGCCAGTCTCCGGCGTGCGGATAGAGGGCGTAGGTGAAGCGGTGCTGGCCCTGGTCGGCCTCGGGGTCCGGCGCGGTGGCGCACTTGATCAGCGTCAGGCGCATGGTGTGCCCCTTGATGTCGTGCCCGTACTTGCAGTCGTTCAGCAGGCTGACGCCATAGTTCCCCTCAGAGAGGTCCGCCCAGCGATGGCCGACCACCTCAAAGCGCGCATAGTCCCAGGAGGTGTTCCAGTGCGTCGGGCGCTCCAGGGCGCCGAACTGGATCTCGTACGTGGCGCGCGCCGCGTGCACCGCCACCGGGAAGGCCACCTTGAGCAGCGTGTGCCGCTCGTGCCAGTCGACCTCGGTGACCACGTCCACCCGCGGGGTGTGGGCGTAGGCGGTGATGCGCTGGACGATGGCCGAGCCGCGGAACCGCCGGCGCAGTTCCAGCACCGCGCGCAGCGGCCCCTCCTCGACCACCCGCACCGCCGAGAGGTCGTCGACCTCCCACATCTTGTCCTGGTAAAAGATGTCGATGTCCCAGGCGTCGTGGGCCAGGGGCTTGTCTTCAAAGGCCTGCAGGACGTTGCCACGCTCGCCCTCAGCCAGCGCCTCGCGCCCTGCCCGCACGTCATAGATCGACGAAAAGTGGCCGCGGTCGTCCAGCGTCAGGCGCAGGAAGGGGGTCTCGATGGCCCGCTCGCTGATGCGTAGGGCCGTGCCCTGGGCTGCCGGGGTGCCGGTGGCCCAGCGGTAGGTGCGGTAGCCGTAGGCGGGCACGTCGGTCAGGAGGGCCAGCACGGCCGGCCGACCGTCCCCCCCGAGGGCCGCCTGCGTGGCCACGGGCTGGCCCGTAGCCACGTCGACGAGGACCTTCCCGTCGGCGCCTCCCTCGGGCAGGGAGAGTTCCACCAGGTCGGTGCGCGCCCAGCCCAAGGCGTTGAAGGCCACGATGTCGGCCGGCCCCGCCGCGCGGGCGGCGATGGTTTGCAGGGCGTCCGCGCGCGCCGCGGAGCCGATCTCGGCGACGCGGGCGAACTCGCGCGTCGAGTCCTCATAGACCTCGTGGATCGACGAGCCGGGGATGATGTCGTGGAACTGGTTGCGCAGGATGATCTCCCAGCCCTGGCGCAGGGCGTCGGCCGGGTAGGAGGCGCCGAGGAGCGACGCCGCGGCCGCCGCCGCCTCCGCCTGGTGGAAGAGGATCTCGCTCTTGCGGTTGTCTCGCTTGATCTGGGCCTGGCTGGTGAGCGTGCCGCGGTGGTACTCGAGGTAGAGCTCGCCCTCCCAGGCGGGCACCACCTTGCCCTGCAGGCGCGCATCGAGTTCCCGGAAAAAGCCGTTGGCCGTGCCCAGCACGACGCGCGGCGCGCCGGGGTAGTTGGCCAGGCGCTGGCCCACCTCCAGCATCTCAGCGGTGGGGCCACCGCCGCCGTCACCGTGGCCGTAGGTCATCAGGATCTCGTCGGTGATGTCTTTGCTGCGGTTCTGCTCCCAGGTGCCCTTGACGACCTCGGGGGTCAGCGAGCCGTTGTAGGTGTAGAACCAGGAGCTGCTCGGCGTGGTGACAAAGTGGGTCAGCACGGGCGTCCCGTCGATGCCCACCCACTGGAACGTGTCGTAGGGGAAGCGGTTGTACTGGTTCCAGGAGATCTTGGTCGTCATAAAGTACGAGACGCCGGCGCGGCGGATGATCTGCGGGAGCGCCCCCGAATAGCCAAAGACGTCGGGCAGCCAGAGGACGTCCCCCTCGTGGCCCAACACCTCCTGGAAGTAGCGGCGCCCATAGAGGAACTGCCGCACCAGCGACTCGCCGCCGGTGACGTTGGTATCCATCTCTACCCAGGTGGCGCCGTTCACCTCCCAGCGCCCCTCGGCGGCGCGCTGGCGGATCTCATCGAGGAGTTCCGGGTGGTCCTCGGCGATGAACTGGTACAGCTGCGCCTGGCTGCCGATAAAGTGATAGTCGGGGTAGCGTTCCATGAGGCGCAGGACGGTGGAGAAGGTCCGCGCGGCCTTTTCACGCGTCTGCGCCAGGGACCACAGCCAGGCCACGTCGATATGGGCGTGGCCGATGGCGCGCACGCGCTCGTGGCGCGCCGGCAGCCCGGCCGAGGCGATGCGCTCGGCAAGGACCTGGCACGCCTCCCCGAGGGAGGCATAGAACCCCGCGCCGAGGGGCTCGGTATAGTCGACGCAGAGGATGGCCTCTTCGAGAGAGTTGAGCAGGTGCACCCGGGCATAGTCGTCCTCGGGGAGCGAGCGGGCCACCTCGAGCGCCACGCGCGCGTCCTGGACGAGGTCCCAGGCCTGCGGGTCGATCCAGACCAGCTCGGCCTGGGCCAGGCGTTCCTCGGCGTGGTTCTGGCCTCGCCAGGCTTCCAGGGCGATGTCGAACGTCTCTCCGCCGGTGGCGGCCTCGCTCAGGTAGACCAGGTCGTGGTAGCGGTCGATCCCCTGGCGAACGACGCCGTCGCGGTAGGCCAGCGCCTCGGGGAAGCGCGGGCGGTGGCTCTCACCCAGGCGGATCAACAGCGCCACGCGCTGGCCGGCCCACTCCGCCGGGACGGTCACCTGGCGGTGGAACCAGGCCCAGGGGTTGGCGTCATCCTGGCCCCACCATTCGCCGACGCGGATCGCCCGCCAGCGGGGGTCGTCGGCGGGTGGGAGCGCGCGGGTGGCCGCGGCGCCGGGCAGGATGCGCCATTCCGGCTGCGCGATCCGCTGCCGGTAGACGTGCTGGCCGACTTCGTCGATGCGCCGGGTCAACCTCTCGAACGTAAAACGCATGAGATTCCCTCCTGAAGGGTGGGGCGGGCCCGTCGCAGGCGAGCGAGGGCGGCGGTGGGTCAGTTCCAGTTGAACGATTGCTTGACCAGGATATCCAGCAGTTCCTGGGAACACTCGCTGCAGAAGGGCCAGCCGAGCTCGGCCTCGTCGACGGCCAGGGCCACCAACTCGCCTACCGAGGAGGCGCCCCGCATGGCGCAGCGGTTGGCGCAGTGTAGCTCCAGCCCCTGGCGGACGGTATGCGCGGGCCGGGCGAACGAGGGCACCCCCAACACGTGCCCCAGGCCGTGGCGCACCAGGCGGGCCAGGGCCGTCCGCTGGCTGGCAGAGGTCCCCAGGCGACGGATGCGGCCCACAGAAAGGACCGCCGCCGTCCCCGGCAGGCTGGTTCCCACGGTGTAGCGATCCCGGCGCAGGTGGGCCAGCGGCGCCGGGAAATCGGTCAGGTCCTGGTCGAGCAGGGCGATGTCCAGATGGGGATCGGAGGTCTGCCAGGGCTCGGTGCGCACCAGTTCGAGGAAGGCCGGGGCGATGACCTGCTCCAGAACGGCGTCGTAGGCCGACTCGACGTACCACTGCACGCCCCAGTAGGGGCTATCTGGCGCCAGGGCCGGGATGACCCAGTTGCCAAAGGCGCGCACCTCGATCGGCGGAGCCTCGAGGGCCGAAGGCAGGCGCAGGTAGAGCGACAGCAGCGTGCGCTGGACGGTGGCCAGCAGTGTGGCGCTCTCATGGTCCGCCACTCCTTCGGACCAGGCGATCGAGATCGACTTGAGCACGTGTAGCAACTCCGGGCGTTCGGCAGACGGTCGACACGGCCGATTATGCCATAGGCCCCCCGTGCTGACAACGGAGTGCGCCGCCCAGTTACCTTGGCGACGCGGGTTGGACCGTGGGCGCCCCTGGCCGTATCATCGGGGGACCGGGCGCAGAGGCCGCGAAGGGAGACGTTCCATGGCACTTTCCCCACAACCCTACCCCATCCTGGAGTTCGACGAGGACCGCGAGGCGATCATCGAGCCGGGTCGGCTGATCCCGCGGCACCCGGACGTCCCGCGATGCTGCGTCCTCTGCTTCTTCCAGGAGGTGCTGGCCGGCCTGGCCGCCGCGCACGGCGCCCGGCAGGTGGCCGAGATCCGCAGCGAGCAGGGCAGCAGCCCGGTCTACGCCCTGAGCGTGGGCGGCCAGCAGATCGCTGTGGCGCACCCGGGCGTCGGCGCGCCGCTCGCGGCGGGAGTGCTCGAGGAGCTCATCGCCATGGGCTGCGAGGCATTCGTGGTCTGTGGCGGGGCCGGCGTCCTGCGCCAGGACGTGGTCGTCGGGCACCCGGTGATCGTCACCGCCGCCGTGCGCGACGAGGGCACCTCGTACCACTACATGGCCCCGACGCGGGAGGTCGCGGCGGAGCCGGGGCCGGTGGCCGCCCTGGAGGGGGTTCTGCGGCGCTACGGCGTCGCGTACCTGAAGGGGAAGACCTGGACGACCGACGCCTTTTACCGCGAGACGGCCGGCCGCGTGGCGCTCCGGCGCGAGGAGGGCTGCCTCACCGTCGAGATGGAGGCCGCCGCGCTCTTGGCCGTGGCGCGCTTCCGCGGCGTGGCGCTCGGGCAGCTCCTGTACGGCGGGGACGACGTCAGCGGCACCGAGTGGGACTCGCGCCGCTGGCAAGAGCGCGGCTCGGTGCGCGAACGCCTCTTCTGGCTGGCGGCCGAGGCCTGCCTGGCCCTCTAGCGCCGGCGGCCTAGATGGCCCAATCCGCCACGCGCCGCGGTTCCCGACAATCAATGGAGGCCACCTCGCTCAGGACCAGGCCCACCGAGTTGCGCGCCTCGCGCGCCAGGCAGCGCTGCGGGGGCTCGTTGGCCAGTGCCTGCCCGGCAAAGTAGCGCAGCTCGTTCACGTAGGCATCGGGCCCCGGCAGGTCGGGGTGTTCGGCGCCGTCGGGCCGATAGACGGTCAGCGTCGGCTTGAGGCTGCTGTCAAAGCGCAGGAAGGCACCCTCGAGGCGGGCCTCGAAGCGGGCGGCAAAGGGCAGGGGCACGTCAACCCAGTGGGCCGTGGCGCTGACCTGCGTCCCATCGCCATAGTCGAGGTTGGCCAGCACATAGTCGTACCCGGCGGCCGGGCCCTGGCTGCAGCCCCCGTAGGCCTGCACGCGCTCGGGCAGCCCCAGGAGATACTGGCAAAAGTCGATGTCGTGGATGTGCAGGTCGAGGATGGCCCCGCCGCTGCGCGCCGCCTGAGACATCCAGCCCGAGTTGATCCCCCCCGGGCGGGACCCCTGGCGAGACATCTGCAGCGACAGGAGGCGGCCGGTCGCCCCGCTTTGTACCAGCTCGGCCAGGTACTGGTACTCTGGCCAGAAGCGGATGCAATGGGCCACCATGAAGACCGGACCGGCGGCGTGCGCCGCGGCGAGCATGGCGTCACAGTCCTCCAGGGTGAGCGCCATCGGCTTTTCCACCAGCACATGCAGCCCGGCCTGCAGGGCGGCCACGGCGGCGGGGCGGTGCAGGTCGGTGGGCAGGCAGATGTCTACTGCGTCGACCTCGCCGGAGGCGAGCAGGTCGCGATAGTCGCTGAACCAGAGGATCTCCTCGGGCGGCGGCGCAAAGAGGCCGTCGAGGGAACGGTCACCGCGCAGGAGGTCGGCGCGGACGTCCGCCACGGCCACGACCTGCGCCTCGGGCACCTGAGAGTAGCGTGCCAGGTGATACCTGCCGATGCCGCCCAGACCGATGATCCCCATTCGTAGCATGGTCACCCCTCCCAGCGCGCTCGGACCGATGCGCCGATTCTACCCGCGGCATGTGTGCCTGCCAAGGTGCCGCGGCGCGGGCCGCGGCGCGGCGGTGCTAAATACCGCCCTCGTCCCAGTTGTCGTGCATAGTGGCGGAATATGGGATAGTGCGGTTTTCTCTCCGAGACTAGACAGGGCCGCGCCGGGGCGCTATAGTGGGACCATGAAGACGGTGCTGATCCACAACCCGGCCGCGGGCCAGCGTGACGTCCATCGCGAGGTCCAGCAGGTGGCAGACATGCTGGCCCAGCACGGTTGGCAGGTGGCCATCCGGCAGACGGCCGCGCCCGGGGATGGCCTGCGCCTGGCGGCCGGCGCTGCTCGCGAGGGGAACGACCTGGTCGTGGCCGTGGGCGGCGATGGCACCCTGGGCGAGGTGGCCGCCGGCCTGGCCGGCAGCGGCTGTATCCTGGGGGTGCTGCCGGTGGGCACCGGCAACGTCTGGGCCCGGAACCTGCGCATCCCGCACTGGACGCCCTCCTCCCGCACCGCCCTGCTCGACGCGGCGCAGGTGCTCCTGGAGGGAGAAGTGCGCGCCGTGGACCTCGGGCGCGTGGGGCGGAGGCACTTTATCCTGCATCTGGGCATCGGGTTCGACGCGCTGGTGACCCAGGCCGTCGAGCCGGTTCGTCCCCGGGCGGCGCGCAGTCTGCGCAACCTCCGGTACTATGCTGCGGTGCTGGGCTTGGCGTTCAGCCGCCGCGGCACGCGCATGACCATCACGATCGACGGGGTGACGACGCGCGAGCGGGCCCTGGCGGTGATCGCGACCAACGCGCAGTTCTACGCGGGCACCTTTCGCCTGGCACCTGGGGCGCTCCTCGACGACGGCCTGCTCGACGTCTTTGTCTTCAAAGGGAACGACGCGGTAGACGCGTTGCGGCACATGGGCGCCGTGATCCTCGGCCGGCACGTTGGCATGCTCAAGATGGAGGCCTACCAGGTCAAGGAGCTGACCGTGCGCTCCGACCTGGCGCTGCCCGTGCAGCTGGATGGCGAGCCGGTGGAGCGCACTCCTGTCGAGGTGCGCGTCGAGCCCGGCGCGCTGCGGGTCATCGTGCCGCCCGCCGCCACGGACCTGTTCTGCAGGCCCCCCCTGGAGCAGTCACTGGCCAGGAGCCGCGCGGGCTGAGCCTGCGCTGACGCTGCCTGTCGGTACGCTCTGCGCCGATGGCCAGGCCGGGGTGCACCTTTCTGGACGCGCCCCGGCCGCGCGCGTATAATCGAATACTGACGACGTGCGACGTGCCCGCCGGCAACCCGGTGGGGCGCGTGGCGTTGGTGGTGCCCAGGGGAGGTCACATTGTCAGGAATCGTGCAGATCGCTGAGGAGGTCCGCCGCTGTCGGCTCTGTCGCCTGGCGTCTGTACGGACCCTGGCGGTGCCCGGCGAAGGCCCGGAGGACGCCAGGATCATGCTGGTTGGCGAAGGGCCCGGGTACCACGAAGACCAGCAGGGACGCCCCTTTGTCGGCGCGGCGGGGCAGTTCCTGGAAAGCCTGCTCCATTCGATCAATCTGCGCCGGTCCGACGTGTTTATCACCAACGTCCTCAAGTGCCGCCCCCCGGAAAACCGGGACCCCATGCCCGACGAGCTGGCGGCCTGCCGGCCTTTCCTGGATCGGCAGATCGCCCTGATCAAGCCCAAGATCGTGGTGACGCTGGGGCGCTTTTCGATGCAGATCGCCTTCTCCGGGGTCACCATTTCCTCTGTGCATGGCACGGCCAAGCGCGTGGGCGACCTCGTCTACCTGCCGATGTTCCACCCCGCCGCGGCACTGCACCAGCAGCGGTTCCGCTCGATGATCGAACAGGACTTTCTCAAGATACCTGCGCTGCTCGCAGAGCTGAGCTCCGTAGAGCCTGAGGACGGGCTGAGCCAGCCGCCGGAGCAACTCAGCCTATTCTAGTTCACGGAGGTTCTCTTGGCCGCCAGCACCTTGCGCATCGTGCCCCTCGGCGGACTCGGCGAAATCGGCCGCAACATGCTGGTCCTCGAGTACGACGACAGCCTCTTGATCGTCGACGCGGGCCTCATGATCCCCGAAAATGACATGTACGGGGTCGATATCGTCATCCCGGATCTGAGCTACGTCTACGAACGGGCCGAGCGGGTCAAGGCCGTGGTCATCACCCATGGCCATGAAGACCACATCGGGGCGCTCCCCTACCTGCTGCACCGCGTCAAAGCGCCTGTCTACGCCACGCGGCTGACCCGTGGCCTGATCGAGGTCAAGCTCCGCGAGGCCAAGGTCACCGACGTAGACCTGCACACCATCTCCCCGCTCGACGTGCTGCCGCTGGACCCCTTCCGGATCGAGTTCTTTCGCGTCAGCCACAGCATTCCCGATGGCGTCGGGCTGGGTATCCAGACCCCGGCGGGGCTGGTGGTGCACACCGGCGACTTCAAGTTCGACCACAGCCCGGTGGATGGGCGGCCGACCGATTTCGCCAAGCTGGCGGAGCTGGGCGGCCGGGGGGTGCTGCTGCTCCTTTCTGACTCGACCAACGCCGAGGCGCAGGGCTACACGCCCTCCGAGCAGGCCCTCGGAGAGACTCTGTCGCGTTCCTTTGCCAAGGCACAGGGGCGCGTGATCGTGGCTACCTTTGCCTCCAACATCTCGCGTCTGCAGCAGGTCATCGATACCGCTGCGCAGTACGGTCGGCGAGTGGCCGTAGTCGGGCGCAGCATGGTGAACAACGTCAAGATTGCCCGCGAGCTGGGCTATCTCAAGGTCAGCGAGAACACGCTGCTGTCGGTCGAGCAGCTGGATCAGCTGCCCGATCACCAGGTGGCCCTGATCTGTACCGGCAGCCAGGGGGAGCCGACCTCCGCCCTGGTGCGTATGGGGCAGGGGACGTTCCGCTCGGTGTATGTGATGCCCGGGGACACGGTGATCGTCTCGGCCAGCCCCATCCCGGGTAACGAGGAGATGGTCAACCGCACGCTCGACAACCTCTTCCGGCTGGGCGCCGACGTCTACTATGACGAGGTGCTGGATGTCCACGTTTCGGGGCACGCCAGCCAGGAAGAGCAAAAGATGATGATAAACCTCATCAGGCCGCAGTTCTTTGTGCCCGTACACGGGGAGTACCGGCACCTCGTCCTGCACTCCAAACTCGCCCAGCAGTGCGGCATCCCGCCGGAGCGCATCTATGTTCTGGAGAGCGGCGATGTGCTGGAGATCGGCGAGCAGGGCGGCGAGGTGGTGGAGCACGTCTGCGACAACTATGTGTTCGTGGACGGCCTCGGCGTGGGCGACGTCCGCGAGACGGTGCTGGACGATCGACGGCACCTGTCGCGCAACGGCTTCCTCCTGGCCGTGGTCACTATGGACAAGTACACCGGCGGGCTGGTCGGCGCGCCCCAGATCATCACGCGCGGGTTTGTGGACGAGGACGAGAGCAACGGCCTACTCGAAAAGGTGCGCGAGCAGGTGACCCGGGCCGTCGAGGTGGGCGGGTCGCGCGCCGAGGTGGCCGACCGGATCGACGTGTACCTGCGGCGGTTCACGCGGCAAGAGACGGGCCGCCATCCGATGATCGTGCCATTGGTGATACGGGTGTGAGAGGGCAAGGTAGCCGCCACGGCGGAACGCAGGGCAGCGCCCCTCGCGAGGGGGTGCGCACATGACGGCGCGACGTAAGGCCACGCCCGCGGCCGGGGCCAAGCGGACGAGCAGCACCCGTGCTACCTCGAGCGGCAAGGGGGGCTCCGCCGCGGCGCGAGGCAAGAAGGCTACGGCGACCACCGGGCGTGGCCGGGCCCCGACGACTCGTCCGCGGGCCAGGACTGGCGCCACCGGCGCCCCGCGGTACCGGCGGCGGGCTACGGGGCGATGGGCCGGCTACCTGCAGAGGCTGCCACGGCTCCCTGGGACCCCGGCGCAGCGGGCCTGGGTCGGGGGCATGGCGCTTCTGGTTGTGGCCGCGCTCATCTTTCTTGGGCAGCTCACCGGCCACAAGGCGCATCTGGCGGCGGGGCTCTTTGAGAGGCTGCACGTGGCCCTGGGTTGGGGAACGTATGTTGTGCCCCTCAGCGTGGCTGCAGTGGGCGGCTGGCTGGTGGCCCTGGGCCTGGGGTACCGCCTGGCCGTGCCCTGGCCGCGCCTGGCCGGTGGGGCGACGCTCCTGTTTGTGGCGCTGGCGCTGACCCAGCGGTTCCGCGCGCTCCCCGCGACGCGGGCCGGCCTGGCCCGCGGAGGCGGAACGCTTGGCCAGGCGATCGACGGGACCTTGGCCGGGGCTTTGGGCGGGGCGGGCGCCGCGGTTGTCCTAGTGGCCATAGGGTTGATCGCCCTGCCGGCGGTGTTGGGCATTACGGCGGCGGAGCTTATTGCCGGCGTCGCCTCGGCGCTGGCGACCCTGCGCCGGGCCGTGGCGCGCCTGGCTGTGGCCCAGCCGGCCGAGGCGCCTGACGGTGCGGCGCCGGCCTTCGAGGCCCCGTCGGTACCCGCGTTGCCGCAGGCCCCCGACCCCGTCCCCACGCCGGCCCCGCCCGCACAGGTTCCCAAGCCCACCCCAGTCGTTACGGAACCCCCCGTCGCCAAGCCTACTGCGCCGTCGGTACAGACGCCCCCCAAGGCGGCCCGGACGGAGGATATCCCGGCCTGGCAGGTGGAGGCGGGCCCCTGGGACGTGCCGCGCTTTGACGACGTCCTCCTTACCTATCAGGATGGACGCGTGAACGTCGCCGAGCTGCGGGAAAAGTCACGCCTGATCGAGCACACCCTGATCAGCCTGGGAGTCCCCGTGTCGGTGGTCGAGGTCAACCCCGGCCCGGCGGTGACGCAGTTCGGGCTGGAGCCCGGCTTTACCGAACGGACTAACCGCCAGGGGCGCACGGTGCGCTCCAAGGTGAAGGTGAGCCGCATCCAGGGCCTGTCGAACGACCTGGCTTTGGCATTGGCCGCCTCACCGATTCGCATCGAGGCGCCGGTGCCGGGCAAGGCCGTGGTCGGCGTGGAGGTGCCCAACAGCACGCCCGCTATCGTGGGGCTGCGCGGCGTCCTCGAATCCCCCGAGTACCGGGCGCAGCGCTCGCCGCTGGCCGTGGGGCTGGGGAGGGACGTGTCCGGAGAGCCGGTCGTGGCCGACCTAGGCACCCTGCCGCACCTGCTGATCGCCGGTTCCACGGGCTCGGGCAAGAGCGTCTGCGTGAACAGCCTGATCGCCTGCCTGCTGTGCCGCAACAGCCCCGAGATGTTGCGCCTGCTGATGGTCGACCCGAAGCGGGTAGAGCTCTCGGGGTACAACGGCATTCCGCACCTGCTGGCGCCCGTCGTCGTGGACATGGCGCGGGTGGTGGGCGTGCTGCAGTGGCTGCTTCGTGAGATGGACCAGCGCTACGAGCGTCTGGCAGCGGTGGGCGCGCGGAACATTGACGGCTTTAACGCGCGCGCCGCGGGGCGCGGCGAGACCACCATGCCCTACATCGTCTGCCTGATCGACGAGCTCGCCGACTTGATGATGGTCTCCTCCGAAGAGGTGGAGAGAGCGCTGTGTCGGCTGGCGCAGATGGCCCGTGCCACCGGCATCCATTTGGTAGTGGCTACACAGCGCCCCTCGGTGGACGTGGTGACGGGCCTGATCAAGGCCAACTTTCCCGCGCGGATGGCGTTTGCCGTCTCCTCGCAAACCGACTCGCGCGTGATCCTCGACACGCCCGGTGCCGAAAAGCTGCTTGGGAGCGGCGACGGCCTGTTCATGGCCCCCGATTCGCCCAAGCTGGAGCGCATACAGGGGTGTTGGGTGTCTGACGAGGAGCTGCGCGCCATCGTGCGGCACTGGAAGACCCAGGCGGGCACGCAGTCGGGGCGCGCCGCGACGCTGCCAGAAGGGGACCTGGTGCAGCAGCCCCTGTGGCCGGGCAGCCCGGGGGCTGAGGCGCTGGAGGCGCCCGCCGAAGCGGCGGATGAGCTGCTTGAGGAGGCGATTGCGATCGTCACGACGCAGCAGCGCGCCTCGACGTCGTACCTGCAGCGCAGCCTCAGGATTGGCTACTCCCGTGCCTCGCGGCTGATGGACGCCCTGGAAAAGCGCGGCATCATCGGCCCGCCAGTGGAGGGGAACCGTCCGCGCGAGGTGCTGGTGCAGAGCGCGCCAACGGAGGATGACGCCGGGCCCGACGCTTGAGCCGTCGAACCTGGCGAGACGGAGCCGAGTCTCTCTGACGGATATCGCTGTCATGAACATACTGGAGGAAACAAGACCTGTGCTTAACGATACCGACATCGCGCGTCTGCGTGCCCTGGTGGGCGAAAGCAACGTCTCCGTTCGCCAGGCGGACCTGGAGGCGCACTCGATCGACGAATCCTGGTTGGACCCGCACGCGCCCGACGTGGTGGTGTGGCCCGGCTCGACGGAGGAAGTGTCGGCCGTGGTGCGCTATGCCAACGACCGGGGCCTGCCGGTGGTGCCCTGGAGCGGCGGGTCCAGCCTGGAGGGGAACCCGGTGCCGGTGCGCGGCGGCATCCTGCTGGCCATGTACCGGATGAAGAGGGTCCTGGAGATTCGCGAGGAGGACCTCCTGGTGGTAGTGCAGCCGGGCATCGTGTACGACGAGCTGAACGCCGCCCTGCGGCACCTGGGGCTCTTTTTCCCGCCGGCCCCGGGCAGCGCCGATGTGGCGACGATCGGCGGCATGGTGGCCAACAACTCCTCGGGGATGCGCGCCGTCAAGTACGGCGTGACGCGCGATTACGTGCAAAAGGCGACGGTGGTGCTCCCCAACGGTGAGGTGGTCGAACTGGGCAGCCTGGCCAAGAAGACCACCAGCGGCTACGACCTGCTCAGCCTGTTCGTCGGTTCGGAGGGGACCCTGGGGGTGGCCACGGAGATCACGCTGCGGGTCACCGGCCTGCCCGCAACGGTCGGGGTGGTGGTCGCCTCATTCGACGAGCTGGACGGGGCCACCAACTCGGTCTATGAGACGGTCCGCTTTGGCCTGACCCCCTCGGCAGTCGAGATCCTGGATACGGAGACCGTGCGGGTGACCAACGAACAGCAGGGACTGTCGCTGGCCGTCAAGCCGACGCTGTTCGTCGAGTTCCACGGCACGGAAGTCTCCGTCGAGGAGCAGATCGGCTTCCTGCGCGAGATCTGCGAGGACAACGCCTGCGCCTCCTTTGAAGACGCCCTGAGCGCCGAGGAGTGCGAGCGCCTGTGGAAGGCGCGCAAAGAGGCACACGATTCGATCAAATTCTCCAACGCGGGCAAGGTCATGGTGTCGGGGGACGTCAGCGTGCCGATCTCGCGCTTTGCCGAGATGATCCCCTTTGTGCACGACGTGGGGCGCCGCGTGGGGCTCAAGATCTATGCCTTTGGGCACGCCGGCGATGGCAACATGCACACGGAGACGATTGCCTCGCGGGAGGTCCCTGGCGAGCTGGAACGCGCCCACGAGGCGACCGCGGCCATTGTGCGGCGGGCACTGGAGCTGGGTGGCACCGTGGCGGGCGAGCACGGCATTGGTGTCGCCAAGCGCGAGTTCCTCGCCGAGGAGCACGGGCCCAGCCTGGAACTCATGCGCAGCATCAAGCGCCTGTTTGACCCGAAGGGGATCATGAACCCCGGCAAGATCTTTGCCGATTGAGCCGCCAGGAGCAGCCATGGAACTGCTGCGCGAGGGGGGCAAGGTACTCGGCCTTACGGTGAGCGCCGAGCGCGTGGAGGCTTTTGAGCGCTACTACCAGGAGCTGGTCGCCTGGAACAGCCGCTTCAACCTGACGGCCATCACCGCGTACGCGGACGTCCAGTGCCGGCACTTTTTGGATTCGCTGAGTTGCCTGCTGGCCTTCCCGCGGCGGGAGGCGGCAGCGGAACAGATCCCCGATACGGTGCCCCTCCAGATGGGGGCGAACCTGTTCTGCCTCGACGTGGGCAGCGGGGCGGGCTTCCCGGGCCTGCCGATCAAGATCATGCTGCCCGACATACAGATGACCCTGCTGGAGGCCACCGGCAAGAAGGTAACCTTTCTGGAGCACATGGTCGGAGTGCTGGGGCTGGCGGGCGTCCGCGTGATCCACGGGCGGGCGGAAGAGGTCGCCCATGATCCCGAGCAGCGCGGCAGGTACGACGTCGTGCTGGCGCGGGCGGTGGCGGCGCTGCCCACGCTGGCCGAGTACTGCCTGCCCTACTGCCGAGTAGGCGGGCGCTTTATCGCGCAAAAGGGCGAGGACGTGGCCGAGGAGATAGAGGGGGCCCAGGGCGCCCTCGAAGTCCTGGGTGGCGCAGTTCAGGAGGTGAAGACGGTCATGGTGCCGGGCATCCCCGAACCGCGCACGCTGGTGGTCGTCGCCAAGACGCGGCCGACGCCCCACGAGTATCCTCGCCGCCCGGGCGTGCCCACGCGCCGGCCGTTGGGCTAGCCGCAGGGGGTGGCCTGGCGCCCAAGGGCGTGCGGCGCAGAGAGCAGACGCCAGAGGCAGGTAGAAAAGCGCCTTGGCAAGGAATAGTCCGGTGGGGACAACCTGACGCAAGCGGGCCGAACGTCGTAATCGTAAGGGATCATTTATCTATCGCAGCGCAGCGAAGCAGGCAACCGGGCCGGAGTCCAGACCTCCAGCCCGGTTGCCCTTTGTGGCCCAAGATCATGGCCGGGCCTCGAGGGATGATTATGCTGCGGGTCGCGGTGAGGCCTTGACCGACCCCGCCGTATGCCCGTTGCCACACCACTTGCCGAGCCGCAGACAGCGCCCCTTGGGAAGGTCGATCAGCGACACGGGCATCAGCGCCCACGTACCACCGATAGGGGTGTGCCGGTGCAACCTGGCGGCGCCCAAGGTTTCGAGTTGGCTACCCTGACGCAGAGGGCCAGCTGGACCTGCGAGCTGGGTACCGCCACTCTACTGCGACACGGAAAGGGCGGTTGGCGGTGGCTGGGTACCTCCGCTGCTCGCAGCAGTGCCACAGTTGGTGCAGTAGACGGCGTCCTCGGGTATGGCTGCCCCACAGATGGCGCAGGTTCTGGGGGAGTCCGTCTGAACTCTTGTCCCGCAGTGTGAGCAGAACGCGGCGCCCACTGGCAGCCTGTTTCCGCAGTCTCGGCAAAGGGCGTCTCTATCCCTTACGGTAGTCTTCTTGCGAGGAGCGCTGCGCTTTTTCGCGGGTCTCTTCTTCCTGCCCAGTTGGCCGGTAACGAGAAGCAATAGAAGCACGCAGGCGGGCGGGGTTAGCAGATGGTAGAGCAGACCAGCTACCCCCATCCGGTCAAAATCGGTGAGCATGGACGGCTTGTTAACATAGGGGAAGAAAGAGAGGTAGCTGATGGACTCAGAACGGACTTCTCCCTTGTCAAGGCATGGCCATGCCTCATCGCTACGGTAGACTACATAACCCCTGTACTCCCTGTTATCCACCCTGAAGGAATAGCCTTTAGACACGGTGCGAGAGCGATTCATGCCCTCGCTGGTGTCGTCTAGTCGGCTGTCATAACTGTCTACCGTACCGTTGACGCTTTGGCCCCACAGCGCCAGCGCCAAGGTGCTCAGGCTTATGTACATGGCGAAAAGGAGGCAGGCACATATCAGCACGAGCGCGAATGGGTTGATTCGGTTGCTTTTATTCTTTGCCATGGCGTTTCTTTCCGTGAGAGGCCGGGCGCAGTGGTAGCCCTGCGCCAGCTGAGGCCGAACGGATACGGGATGGTCAAAACGAGACGCGTCGGTAGGGTCCGAGCGGCTTTGGCGCGGCGCCAGCCGGCGCCGGCCTGGCCGTGATCCATGGAAGTGCTACAGTGGGCCGCAGGCATTCACTTGACCCGCTGATAAACGGATCCGCTGGATGCGCTCGAGATGTAATCAAGACCGGTTTCGGTATAACCACGGAACGTGACGTCAGGTAGAGTGAACAATCCACCAGTGTCATTGTTGCTGCTGTACGCCATCTTGAGCGAGAATGTATCCTGGTCAAAGACATAGGTGGTATAGGTGACGATCTCCTCGTTTTCCACTTTGGCTGCGTAGCTGCAGTTCGTGCCGTCGATGATGTTGATGCGGATGACGGCATCTCCGTCAGTGTAACGCCAAGCGCCCGCAAACCATTCGGCACCCATCTCCGTGTGCTCGAGCACGATGGTAGTGGTCCGTTCAGCAACCACAAAGCCTTGAGTCAGATCGGGCTCATCCGCGGAAGGATCGCTGTCGGGAAGCCACAGCTCGAGGATGGTGGGGCAACCTGCCTGCATATAGCCCAGAATCGTGGCTTCGAAAGTCGCAACCCCCTCTTTGTTAAGGGTTGCCGACCAACCAGTATTCGGGTTGCCGCCTTGCCGGGCAAGCACGACAGTGGCGCCGGCATACTGGGCCTTTTCATCTTCGGGGATGTGCTCCAGCACCTCGATAGTCAGAGGTGCGTTGAGGGCCCGGCGCAGTTCATTCATGGTGGCACGAACCTGCTTCTTGCCGTCGAAGGCGATCTTTTTGAACACATCCTCCAGTACGGGCTGGAGCCGCTGGCCTAGTCGCGCGTCGTACTGATCGAGGCAGTATTGCTGAGCATCGATGGTGGCGGGCAACGCGCCGGTGGTATACATGCGCAAGCCGGCCTCGTTGGTCGCGGCGAACTGCTCCTCCGGATCGTCCAAGAAGTAGCGAGAACCAAAGTTCCTCATGATGGCCTGCAACGACTCATTGAACTTGTGAGGATCGTCGCCATACCGCTGGTAGAGTTTGAGGACAATGGCATACCACTCCGCATCCGAGCGCGGATGCAGACTTTCGTTGTAAGCAATCACTGCCTGGAAAACGGCGTCCTTGTAGGTCTGGTTGGCTTCTGCCATGAACCGGTTGAGGGAATAGTCGATAGCGATGACCCCCAGCATGGATAGCTTCATGGCGCTGGTGCCCAGGTGGCTTATGTTCAGGTCGTAGCCGAGCTTGGCGGCTTCTGCCGCTACCGCTTCAGCGGACGTATCTCCCTTATGCGCCTTATGCATCGTTTGAAACAGCGATACGGTGGAGAGACCCAGCGTAAAGTCCGATGCGAGATCGCTGACCGCGGCGATCCTGTTGTATCCGCCGCCCCTCATGGCAATCTCGCCTGCATCAGCAAGCCATCCGACCACATCGTTTACCAGCGAGACGTCTTCTTCGCTAAGGTTTTCCACTGACCTTTGCGCGAATGAATCTCTTGTCAGCCACATATAGAACTGCTTCATGAGGCTGTTCGCCACTTCGCCGGGCTGGCCGGCCTGCTCGAACTCGCGCAAAACGGCAAGGGCTGTCTCGTCATCCAGAGGACGCCCGCTAAACCTGGTAAGCAACGCATAGGGAGAGTCCGGGTTCTGCACCGTCAGGGTACAGAATCGGGACAGGTGGTCGGTATAGACGGTAACGGTGTTGTCATCCGTGTTGACCGTGTAGTCCACCAGCTCCCATTCCCCGGTTGCGGGGTTCAGATATTGTGCCAGAACGGAGTGCTGCTCGTCGCCGGGAATGGTCCTGCTTTCGTCATAGGGCAGCGTGATGGTCAACAGGCCGTCGAACTCCTCACGGCCATCCACAGAAATATCGTAGGAGCTCAGATAGCCGTCCTGCTCCTCGTCGGGCGCGCTGCCCAGTTCACGGATGACGACGGTCTCACCGTCCATACCGTTATATGGGCCAAAGTGAACGGCCACGCCGCTCTCAGTCTCAACGGCGGTCTGTCCTTCCTTCAGCCTGAAGGCACTGCTCTTGCCCTGATTGCGGCCGACAGCGAAGCCTGGCCAGCCGTACAGCGCCACGCCTGCGGTCTGAACCAGCAGCAGAACAGCCAGGGCAATACAGAGCGCGCGGCCACTTTTGTTCGTGTTGCCCGCTCGGGCCCGTTCCTGACGATGCGGCGTCACAGGAGATGGACGCGCTGGTCGGCGTCGAGGCCGCCGGGGCGGCGGTGACACCGGAGCAGTGTGGTCGGCTGGCTTGGGCGGCTGTGTGGCCGCGCTGCCAACAGGCGAGCCGCACTTGCCGCAGAAACGCGCGCCCGTGTGCAGCCCGGCACCGCAATGCGCACAACATTCCCTCATGCTCACCCCTTCTTATGGCCTTACCAACGCCAGGTAGGCCGGAATACCGTCCGGTGTATCCAGTATGCCGACAGCATGCTGCCTGCCGCTGACTGCATATATATCCGTTAGGCGTATTGTGCCCGCGCCTGATGCCCAGACGCTTCCGCTCTCCCAGTGGCCGCGGAACTCCGTGTCCTCCATTTCCGTTTCGTCATGGACGCTGCCGTCCCCCGGCCAGACAATCAGATACCAATCCAGAATCAGGCTCAGATCGTCCGCCGTGCCCGCAAGCTCGACGTTGAGGAACTCTATGGCACTTGCGTCATGCGTGCCGTCGGGGTCATAGATGATCAGTGCTTTCCAGCCACCTGCTACGGCACCAAAGTCATCTATGGCGACGGCGTCAGCCGGAACACCATCATAGAGCACGTCCTCCGTATACCACAGGAAATCCTCTAGATCAGGGCGCTCATCTGTAGACTGCGCGCCTTGCACTGCGGGCGTCCGTGGTTCCCCGGACGCGGCTCCCAGCTCAGGACCTGCCGTCGCCAAAGGCCGTGATTCCACAGTACCGGCAGGCATGTTCACTCTGGGTGCTGCTCGGCCAAGGTTGGGCGGTATCGTAAGCGCACCGACGATCAGCATCCCGATGTTGGCAACAGTTAGGAGCCCAATCAGAGTTTTTCTCGATCGAGCTATACCAGCTGCATTCTCAACCATTGTCTACCCTGCTTTACTCAGCCGCAAAGCGGAACAGCGGATTTGACGGTCCAATGTTACTAAGCAAGTGTTGCACAGCCGACAACAGATGGAAGCATGACAGATCCTGTTTCCATGGCGCCCTTTACGAGGGTATCTTCTGGAGCGCGTCTGAAGTTGGGCGAGCTACGCGGCGGGCGAGATCAGGGGCTAGGCCTGGGGCGGCCGGGCTGTTTGCAGCGTGCCGGCGGCCACCTCCCAAAGGACCGCATCTTGGAGGAAGGCCGGATCGACCGTGTGCAAGTCGGTAGTCGTGAGCAGGACCTGCTCGGCCCGCGTGATGGTGGCCAGCAGGTGGCGGGCGCGGGTCCTGTCTAGCTCGGACAGCACGTCATCGAGGAGCAGCACCGGCGACTCGCCGGTTGCCTCGCGCATCAGGCCCACCTCGGCCAGCTTCAGCGAGAGGGCCACGCTGCGCTGCTGCCCGCGGGACCCAAAGATGGTCGCGTCGCGGCCGTTGATCAGGAAGCGCAGGTCGTCGCGGTGCGGGCCGACGACGGTGACGCCGCGGGCCGTCTCTTCGCGCCGGGCGGCAGCCAGCGCCTGGCGGAAGGCCTCCTCTCCGGACGCCGACGCCGCTGCCCCCCGCGCCACCGATGAGCAGTAGCGCAGCGAGAGGGTCTCCTCGGCGCCGGTCAGGGCGGGATGCAAGGTGCTGGCCAGGCGATCCAGGGTGGCCACCGCCTCTTGCCGCCGCGCGAGCACCAACGTGCCCAGGCGGACCAGTTCCGCGTCCCAGTAGTCGCGCTGAGAGCCGTTGGGTCGGCCATCGCGCACCTGACGGAGCAGGGCGTTACGCTGGGTCACCACGCGGTTGTAACGGGACAGGGCCCGGCAGTAGGCAGGATCGATCTGGCAGAGGGTGATGTCCAGGTAACGGCGTCGCCCACCGGGCGCCCCGGTGACGAGGTTGATGTCCTCGGGCAGGAAGAGGACCACGTTCAGCTGGCCCACGGCGTCCATGGCCCGCCGGGCGACGCCGTCGACGCGGAGCTGCCTGCGGAGCGTGCCCTGTTCGGCGCCGGCCTCGGGCGGCTCCAGCATGATGGTGGCGCCCAGCGTGTGCTCCTGGCCGCCGCGCTGATAGGCGCCCTCGACGCGGGCGTAGGGCAGCGGCTCGCCCTCGGCGGCCCAGCTGAGTAGCTCGCGATCGGAGGAGGCCAACGGCGACTTGGTGGTGGCCAGGTAGTAGATACTCTCCAGGAGGTTGGTCTTGCCCTGGGCGTTGGCCCCGCTCAAGACGTGAACACGCGCCTGAAGGTCCGCCTCCAGGCGCGTGTAGTTGCGATAGTAGGTTAGTGACAGGTGCGTCAGGTACATGCCGGTGACGCTAATGCGCCGTGTACATGGGCATGAGGACGTGGACAAAGTCCCCGCCACCCACTGGGCGGATGACGCCCGGGCTGTTGGCGTCGCGGAGCTCGAGGGTCACTTGGGCGGTGTCGATGACGGACAGGACATCTATGAGGTAGCGGGCGTTGAAGGCCACTTCGAGGGGCTGCCCGTCGACGGTGGTATCCAGCTCGCTGACGTTGTCACCATGCTCGGTGGAGGTGGCCGTGATGATCAGGCGGCCGACGCCGTTCGTCTCACTGGGGACCACCTGCAGGCGCATGACGTTGGCCGAGTCGCGGGCAAAGATGTAGGCCATGCGCACGGCCTGC
>JAAZBY010000418.1 GCA_012513595.1 Chloroflexota bacterium | reverse complement strand
GGGTTCACCTCCAGGCCGTGCATCTGGCCGGGCCAGGGGCTGAACTCCTCTTGCGGCCGCATCGGGTCCAGGCCCAGGCTGAAGCCAAAGTTGGCCACTTCCTTCCACAGGTCAAGCAGCTGGCGGAGCGCCACGTACAGAAAGTTCCCGCTGCCGCAGGCCGGGTCGAGGACCCGCACGGCGTACAGCTCCTCGGCAAAGCCGGCCAGCACCGCGCGGAGCCGCTTGGCGGCGGCCTTGCGCTCCTGCGGCGTGTTCGAGTGGGCACCATCGACTAGCGGGCTGGCTTGCTCCTTGATGGCCTCCCACCGCCGGCGCAGCGGCGCCATCAGCACCGGCTCCACGATCAGGGCGATGTCATCGCGCGAGGTATAGTGGGCGCCCAACTGCGAACGCTTGTCGGGGTCGAGGGAGCGTTCAAAGAGCGTCCCAAGGATGGCGGGGTCGATGGACGACCAGTCCAGTTCGCAGGCCTCCGCGAGGCTATCCATCACATCGGTATCCGCCTCGAGCACCTCCGCCCCGTCAAAGAGGCTCCCGTCGATGTGCGGAATCCTGGACGCGCCAAAGTAGCCGCCGCTGGCCATCTTGGCAAAGAGGTCCTCGACCTGAGCGACAAAGTCCTTGGGGGTTCGCCGCGTGGCCTGCACCAGCGTCGAGAAGATGCGATCGGGGAGCAGGCCGATGTCCTCAGCAAAGAGGCAGAACAGCAGCCGGATCAGGTAGTGCGCCACGACCCGGGGCTCCTCCCCGTACTTGCGCAGGATCTCGGCGATGCGGGCGAACTTGGCGGCCGCCTCTTGGGTAGCCTGCTGCGGCGTCTGGGGGGCGCGCAGGTCCTCGGGAGAGAAAAAGACCGCACGCAGTAGCGCGCGGCCCGCGGGTTCCAGGAGGTCGTCAAGCGTCAGCGTCTCCACCCGCTTGACGGTGTTGGTAAAGTTGGTGTGAATGACGATCTTGGCAATGTCCGACACCACCAGGAGCGGCGGGTTGAGGAGGGACTCGCGGTACTTGAGCAGCTGGCCATAGGCAATGTCGAGGTCGCCCCCGGGGCCCTTGTATTCCCAGGCAAAGTAGTCGCGCTTCCAGACGTCGGCAAAGCCCTGACCGCCGGTGGCCTTGGTGGCGCCGGCCTCAAAGGTAAAGTGAGACCCACTGGGGTCGGCCGCGGCCGGCGTGGGGTGCCCGATGAGACGGCAGACGTCGATAAAGTGCTCCTGAGAGGCAGCGCTCTCTTTGAGGGCGCTGGGGCGCCACTTGGCGACGAACTGCTGGGGCGTCATAGTAGGTGGCATGGTGTCGGCTGGCCTCCCAGGGCTGGTGCGGGCGCGGTCGACTGCCATTGTACCGCCCTGTGGGCGGGGGGCAAGCCTGTGCCGGCCGCAGATGGCGCAGGCGGGTCACGCCGGCTGCAGGCGGCTTTCGGAGCGTCGAAGCCTCTTGAGTCTCCTTGTCGGGGAGTTGGTCGTAGCCAGAGGCCTTGCCTGCCCCCCGCCTGAGGAGCCCCTGGCGGCCGGACGGACGGCGCGAAGCCTCTTTGCCGACACGTGCGGGGCGGCAGGCCTGGCGTAGGACGGCGTCGCTACCGTTGTCATTCCGAGCGGAGCGAGGAATCTCGTCTTTGCCTGGCGTCTGCGACAAAGTTAGTCAAAGACGAGGTCCCGGCCGGCAGACCGGCT
>JAAZBY010000046.1 GCA_012513595.1 Chloroflexota bacterium | reverse complement strand
TGGGGCGCCGCACTCCACATCGGCCCACCGCGCGCGCCACGTTTGCATTCCTGCCGGTGTGCGGCCCGCGCCCGGCGCCGCCCGCCCTTCCGTTGCGTGCGGGCCCCATCCACTGTACAATGGGCCAGGCATTTCGGAAAGCGCCACCCGCATCCCTTCCCCTCCCCTCCCTTCCCCGGGCCCTGTGGCCCGGCGGCGTCGGCGCGGCGCATCAGGAGGAGGCGGCAGATGCAACGCTCAGCCCGGCCGCTGATCGTCTTGGGTGTGGCGGTGCTCGTGGCCCTGGCCCTGGCAGCCGGGTGCGGCGGCGCGTCCCCTGCCCCTGCGGCCACGCCGGTGCCGGCGGCCTCGGCCGCGCCGGACGGGGCCCCCGCGCCGGCCAGCCTGCCCGTGGCCGACGGCGTCATCACCGCGGGCGAGTACGCCCACTCCGTCGAGGTGGCCGGCGTCACCGTCCACTGGACCAACGACGCCTCCCACCTCTACCTGGCCGCGGAGGCGCCAGCCGCCGGCTGGGTCGCGGTCGGGCTCGATCCGGAGCGTCGCATGCAGGGGGCCAACTACATCTTTGCCCTCCTTGCCGAGGGCGCGCCGACCGTTATCGACGCCTACGGCACGGCACCTACCGGCGCCCACCCGGCCGATACCGACCTGGGCGGCACCAGCGACATCGTCGCCGCCAGCGCCGCCCTGCTGGCCGACTCGGCCCGCTTGGAGGCGCAGATCCCGCTCGATTCGGGCGACAAGTTTGACAGGCCGCTGGCCCCCGGCGGCTCGTATACGATCATCGCGGCCTACGGCCCGCCCGGCGGGGGCGCCGAGGCGCACCACGTCAGCCGCGGATCCGGCACCATCGCGTTGGACGCCACCCCTTAGGCGGGCAGCCTCCGAGCGCCGCCCGGCCCGCGCCGTTCCAAGAGACCATGACGACGACTCTATCCCTGGCCCTGCTCCATACGCCCCTCCTGGCCGGCCTGCCGGCCGACGCGCACGCGCGCCTGGCCGCGGCGGCCTCCGCGCGCGTCTACGAGCCGGAGCAGGTCATCGCCCTGGAGGGCGACCCCTCGCCCGAGGCGCTCTTTGTTCACCAGGGGCTGGTGCGCGCCCGGCAGATCTCGCTCGAGGGGCGCGAGCACGTCCTCGGCTACCTGGGCCCCGGCTCTTGCCTGAACCTGGCCCCGGCGCTCGACGGCGGGCCGCTCCTGGCCTCTCTCGAGGCGCTACAGCAGACGGAGATCGTGGCCCTGCCGGGCGCCCTGCTCCGCGCCCTGCTGCACGAGCAGGCCGAGTTCGCCGCCGCCGTGGCGCTGGCCTTGGCGGCCGACAATCGCCGCCTCAGCGGGCGGGCCAAAGAGCTGGCGCTCCACTCGGTGCGGGCGCGGCTGGCCGCCTTCCTCCTGCGGCACGCCGAGTACGCCCCGCCCCTCCAGTACTGGACCCAAGCGGCCATCGCCGCCGATATCGGCACCGTCCGCGACGTCGTCGGCCGCGGCCTGCGCTCCTTTGCGGAGGAAGGGCTCATCCGCCGCGAGCAGGGCAGGCTCCGCATCGTCGACCGCGCCCGCCTGGAACAGGCCGCCCACGAGGAGTAACCCACCAT
>JAAZBY010000417.1 GCA_012513595.1 Chloroflexota bacterium | reverse complement strand
TGTTGCGAGAGACGGCCCAGATGAGGCAGGACAGGCTCCAGGAGAGCAGGTCCGCGACCAGCAGGGTACGGCGCCGGCCGAAACGGTCCACCAGCGCGCCGCTGACGAGCATGGCGGCCATCTGCACCACCATCCCCACGCTGGCGATCAAGCCCAGCTCCTCGTCCGTCACGCCCAGCGCGAGCATGTACACCGACAGGAACGGATTGTACATATTGTAGGGCACGCCAAAGAGCGCCTCGGTGAGCACCGCGGCGCGCGGGTTGCCCCCCAACTCATGCAGCGCCTGAACCAGCGGATGTCTCGCGATCGCTGCCATTCCCCCGCTCACGAACACACAGTGTGGCGGCCGCCGGAGCGGCCGCCAGGATGAGCCAGTGCTACGCAACTGCAGGCAGCGCCGGCCTCAACGCCGGCGCCCTTTTATCTTACCAGCCGTGGGCCTCTTTGAGCATCCGGTCGATGATCACCTCTGCCGGCTCGGGCAGCATCGCAGACTGGAACTCGAGCACGCTCAGCAGGGGCATGTCCAGGAACATGTCCGCCATGCTGAGGCCAAGACCTCCCTCGCCACCATCCTCGCCAAAGATCCGGCGGCTGCGCTCCGCCATCTGCTCCAGCACCGGCGCCACCACGACCTTGCCCCTGGTATCGGTGGTCCACTCGCGCAGCGTGGACTCGCGGTCCAGCACGCAGTGCAGCTCCACCGTGCTCTCCAACGTCACCGTGACGCCGCCGTGGATATCATCCGCCGAGGCGCCCACCAGCAGGTCAAAGTCACCCGGCTCGGCGATCCACTGAGCATAGTCGGGATGGTAGTAGGCAAAGGCGCGAAAATCGAGCGGAATCGTGACCGTCCTGGTCTCGCCTGGCTCCAGCGCCACTTTGCCAAAGCCCTTGAGTTCCTTCTCCGGGCGCATTACGCCGGCCTCGCGGTCGTGGACATAGACCTGCACGACCTCTTTGCCCGCCACGCAGCCCGTATTGGTCACATCGACGCTGACCGTGACACCCTCTACGTCCTTGAACGTGCACGCCGAGGCGCGCACGTTGCTGTAGGCAAAGCTGGTATAGCTCAGGCCATAACCAAAGGGGAAGAGCACCGGCATCTTTTTGGCGTCATAGTAGCGGTAGCCGATGTACAGCCCCTCGCCGTAGCGCACCTCGCCCGCCCCACCGGGCCAGTTGAGATAGGCCGGCGTATCGCTCAGCTCCAGCGGGAACGTCTCGGCCAGCCGGCCGCTGGGGTTGACCGCGCCCGTGAGCACCTCGGCGATGGCGACACCGCCCGCCTGGCCCATCATGTAGGCCTCGAGCACCGCGCCCACCCCGTCGATCCACTCCCACATGGCCACCGGAGAGCCGTTGTTCAGCACGACCACTGTCCGCGGCTGCACGGCCGAGACCGCCTTGATCAGCGCGATCTGCTGCGCCGTCAGGTCCAGGTCGGTGCGGTCATAGCCCTCGGATTCCTTATAGGTCGGCAGCGCGATATAGAGCACGGCGACCTCGGCGGCCTGCGCCAGCGCCACCGCCTCCCCCGTCAAGTCGGGGCGCAGGTCATCGTCGGCGGGATAGCCCTCGGCGTAGGTCAGCTCCGCCTCTGGCATCCGAGCCTTGAGTTCGTCGAACGGCACAGCGACCCTTGTGGGGTTGATGTGCGAGGAGCCGCCCCCCTGGAAATGCGCATGCTGCGCGGCGCGGCCGATGACCGCCACCTTTTTGACGCCCGTGAGCGGAAGCACCCCGTCGTTCTTGAGCAGGACCATCCCCTCTGCGGCGATCTGGGCCGCCAAGGCGTGGTGCGCGTCCACGTCAAAGGCCTCGGTGGTCGGGCGCTGCAGCCCTTTTTCCACCATGCGCAGGAGGCGCAGCACCGAATCGTCCAGCACGGCCTCGTCCAATTCGCCGGCGCGCACCGCGTCGATCACGGCCTGCACCCGTGCGGCTCGCGGCCCGGGCATCTCCAGGTCCAGGCCAGCCTTGACAGCGGCCACCCGGTCGTGCACCGCGCCCCAGTCCGAGACGACGACGCCCTCAAAACCCCACTCGCCCTTTAGTATGTCGTTGAGCAGGTAATCCTGCTCCGAGCCGTACCTGCCATTGACCTTGTTGTAGCAGCACATCACGGTCCAGGGGTTACCCTGCTTGACCGCCTTCTCAAAGCCGGTGAGATAGATCTCGCGCAGCGTGCGCTCATCGATGACGGCGTTGATGCTGAAACGCTGGTATTCCTGGTTGTTGGCGGCATAGTGCTTGAGCGAGGTGCCCACGCCCTTTTCCTGGACACCATTGATCAAGGCAGCCGCCATCTCACCCGCCAGGAAGGGATCCTCGGCATAGTACTCAAAGTTGCGGCCACAGAGGGGTGAGCGTTTCATATTGACGCCCGGGCCCAGCAACACGTTGACGTCCAGCGCCTGGCACTCTTCGCCCAGGGCGTTGCCCATGCGCCGCACCAGGTCGACGTCCCAGGTGGACGCGGCGCAGGATGCGGTGGGGAAGCAGGTCGCGGGCAGGCTGGCGTGTCCCATGGCGTGCACATCCGCCTGCCGCCGCACGCCGTGCGGGCCGTCGGACATGATCGCCTCGGGCAGGCCCAGCCGCTCCACCGGCGTGGTGGTCCAGGCGCTGGCGCCCGTGCACAGCGCCGCCTTCTCCTCCAGAGTCATCCCGGCCAGAATCTCCATTACGTCCTTCATTTGCGTCTCCTTTGACATGCATTCGGACCCACTATGAACTCAAGATCGCGCACGCTCGCCCAACCTCAGCCGCGCACGGGCAGTATACACGGCCAACGCATAGCTGGCCGCCAGAGCCAGGTAGACCCCCAGCAGAAACAGCGGGATCGCTTCCAGCGACAGCCGGCTGGCCAGCACGCCCATCAGGCTGGGCACAACCATCATGCCCAAGCCGGTGGCCGTCATCTGCAGGCCGATGGTATTGGCGGCGTGCCTGTCGCCCACGCGACGCGCTGTGCCCGACATGAGCGCCGGAAAGATTGGGGCGATGGAAAAGCCGATCAGGGCCACGGCCGCCACGTTGGCTATCTGCGAGGGGTTCCAGATCAGCAGCAGAGCGCCCAGCACCGCGCCGGCGATGCTCACCGCCACCAACGCATCACCGCGGAGCCGCGACGCCAGCGCGCCCGCCAGCATGCGGCCGATGGTAAAGGTGGCCCAGTAACTGCCCGTCCAGAAACCGGCCAGGGCAGGATCCACACCCCGCGACTCGACCAGCAGGGTATAGGCCCAGACGCCAGCGCCAGACTCAGCGCCCACATAGAGAAAGTACATCAGGAAACTGAGCCAGACCTGCGGCATGCGCAGCGAGTCGCGCATGGGCGTGCGGTAATCGGTCAGGCGCTCTGGCTGGTCATGGTTGGGGGTGCCGTCGCGCCAGCGGTGCGCCGTGAGGCCAAAGCCCACTGCCAGCAGCAGTTCAAAGGCGCCCACGACGTGATAGCCGGCGCGCCAGGTGCCAGCCCGGGTCAGCCCCAGGGTCATGATCAGCGGCCCGAGCGTGATGCCAATGCCCCAGCAGGCGTGCAGCCACTGCATGATCGTCTCGCCGAAATGCGCCGCGACGTACGTGTTCAGCCCGGCATCGATCGCGCCGGCACCTAGCCCGGCGGCCACGCCCAACGCCACCATCATCCACCACTGCGGCATCAGGGTATAGCCGATCAGGCCAGCGCCGCTCAGCGCGCAACTCGCGGCCAGCAGGCGGCCCACGCCCAAACGCGCCAGCAGCGGCCCGCTGAAAAAGGCGGCGGTCATATAGCCGGCGGTGACCGCCGTGATCAGCATGCCGATGGCCTCGAGGGCGATGTGGAAGCCACCGCGGATCGAGGGCCAGGCCACGCCCAGCAGGCCGTCCGGCATGCCCAGAGCGACAAAAGCGACAAAGGCCATCAGAATCAAAAAGAGACGGGGGTGGTTCCGCACTCGACTGGCAAAGCTCACCGGCGATATCCTCTGCGGGAATGATAGAACCCGTGACGAGCGCGCGAGCACCCCTTCACGGTACAGCCGGAATGTAGCATTTTGGTGCGCTTACGGCAAACGGGCGCAGCGCCTGGGGCGGACACGTGCCAGCCCGGCCGGCGGGTGCCCTCACCCGCCGGTCTTCGTATCCCCGCCGGACTTTCTCTAGACCTAGCCTGGCCGGCGGGTGCCCTCGTCCGCCGCTGTGCATCACGGAATCCGGCGCTTCCGGCGGACCTGGGGGTCCGCCGGCCAGACCGGACGGCGGGTGCCCTCACCCGCCGGTGTGCGTCACGGAGGGTGGCGCTTCCGGAGGACCTGGACGGCCGCCCGCCTGGTATCCAGACCCAGACGGAGGACATGGTGATGACACTCTCAGGAAGCGGACAGTTGTCAGGCGGCGCGCCGCCTGACAACTTGTCCGCGCTCCCAGGGAACGTCCACTGGCACTGACTGCCCTGCCCCGGGTATAATGAGCGCATCGAAACTCACAGGAGAATACCCGAGGAGGCACCCGAATGGACACGAATCTACCGATCACCGCGGTCAAGTACAACGATACGATCTATGGCCTCGAACAGGGCGTACGGTTCTTCTTGATCACCGGCACCGAGCGCGCGCTGCTGCTGGACACCGGCTTTGGCGGCCCCGACCTGCCCGCCCGTATCGCCGAGATCACCGACCTGCCGCTGACCGTGGTCCTGACCCACGGCGACGGGGACCACACCGGCGGGCTCGGCCCGTTCGACACCGCGTACGTGCACGCCGCGGAGTTGCCCC